>JBDTSU010000060.1:0-13875 GCA_039930965.1 Betaproteobacteria bacterium | reverse complement strand
TGAATCGGGAACTGCAGCTGATGGCCTTCAACCGGCGGGTGTTCGCGCAGGCCGAAGATGCGTCGGTGCCGCTGCTCGAACGTCTGAAATTCCTGACCATCGTCTCGTCAAACCTGGATGAGTTTTTCGAGATTCGCGTGGCCGGCCTGAAGGAGCAGATCAAGCTCAGTGCGTCGGCGCGCAGTGCGGATGGCCTCACGCCGGCCGAAACCTTCAATCTGGTGTCCGTGGAAGTGCACGAACTGGTGAAACGCCAGTACACCCTGTTGAATGACCAGCTGTTTCCGGCGCTCGCCGCCGCGGGCATCCGCTTCTTGCGGCGCGCCCAGTGGACCGCCAAACAGCAGGCCTGGGTCAAAGAATACTTCTTTCGCGAGTTGATGCCGGTGTTGACGCCGATCGGGCTGGATCCGGCGCATCCGTTTCCGCGGGTGTTCAACAAGAGCCTCAATTTCGCGGTGGAATTGACCGGACGCGACGCGTTCGGCCGCGATTCGCAGCGCGCCATCGTGCAGGCGCCGCGCGTGCTGCCGCGGGTGATCAGGTTGCCGGACGATGTCGCGGGCGGCGATTGCGATTTCATCTTCCTGACCTCCATCCTGCACCAGCATGTCGGCGAACTGTTCGCCGGCATGGAGGTGCTGGGCTGCTATCAATTTCGCGCCACCCGCAACTCGGACCTGTTTGTCGATGAGGAAGAAGTGAAGAACCTGCGCCTCGCATTGCAAGGCGAACTTCCGCAGCGCCACCTCGGCGATGCCGTCCGCCTGGAAGTCGCCGACAACTGTTCGGAGGAAATGCTGCAATTCCTCGCGGCGCAATTCGAGCTTGGCGAGGTCGATGTCTACCAGGTGAACGGGCCGGTCAACCTGGTGCGCCTCATGAGCGTGCCCGACCAGGTGGCACGGCCGGACCTGAAATATCCGTCATTTGCGCCGGGGTTACCGAAGCCGCTTGTCAAGGTGGCGAAGGGCAAGGGGTTCTTTGAAGTGCTGAAGAAGCAGGACATCCTGCTGCATCACCCGTTTGAGAGCTTTACCCCGGTGATTGAATTCATCCAGCAGGCTGCGCACGATCCGCAGGTGGTGGCGATCAAGCAGACCGTTTATCGCACCGGCACCGACTCGATCATCATGGAAACACTGATTGATGCCGCCAAGCAAGGCAAGGAAGTGACGGTGGTGGTGGAACTGATGGCGCGATTCGATGAAGAGGCCAATCTCAACTGGGCGGCGCGCCTGGAAGAGGTGGGGGCGCACGTGGTCTACGGTGTGGTCGGCCACAAGACCCATGCCAAGATGGCATTGGTAGTGCGCCGCGAAATCGACGACGCGGACGAGAAGAAAGAGCCGAAAGTCAGATTGCGGCGCTACGTCCACCTGGGCACCGGCAACTATCATCCGCGCACGGCGCGGCTCTATACCGATTTTGGCTTGATAACCGCCAATGAAGGCATCTGCACCGACGTCAATGCGATCTTCGTGCAACTGACCGGGCTCGGCAGGGCGACGCGCCTGGCCAATGTGCTGCAGGCGCCGTTTACGTTTCACACCGGGATGCTGGCGGCGATCGAGCAGGAGATCAAGATTGCCAAGAGCGGCAAGCGCGCACACATCATCGCCAAGATGAATTCACTGCTGGAAGTGCAGGTGATCGAGGCCCTGTACCGTGCATCGAAGGCAGGCGTCAGGATCGATCTCATCATTCGCGGTGTGTGTGCGTTGCGGCCGGGTGTCGCCGGGCTCTCGGAGAATATCCGCGTGCGTTCGGTCGTCGGCCGGTTCCTCGAGCATTCACGGGTGTTCTATTTCCGCAATGGCGGCGGCGGGCACGAGCAGGTGATGCTGTCCAGCGGCGACTGGATGGAGCGGAATTTCTTCCGCCGCATTGAGCTTTGTTTTCCGGTCAATGATCCGCGGCTCAAGCGCCGGGTGATTACCGAGGGCCTAAAGCCTTATCTGGAAGATAACGTCCAGGCGTGGGAAATGGACGGCGAGGGGGGCTATGCACGCAGGCAGCCGGCCAAAGGCGCGCGTGGCGCCGGCAACAAGGTCAAACCAGTGCGAAAGGTGGCTCAGGAGGCATTGCTGCGCCTGCTGGCAGGCGAATAGTCAGGGCGCGAGCACCACCCCGCCAACTACCAGAGCTTCCACCACGACTTCTGACCGCTGCTGCCTTTGGCGACCATGTCATTCCTGGGAAAATTCTTCTCCAGCACACGCCGCGCGTCTGCAGCGAGGTCCTTCAGGCCCATTTGTTCGTATGCCTGCACCGTGATGACCAGCGCGTCTTCGTTGGCGGGCGCCTGCGGATAGCGCAGCATCACATTTTCGGCGCGATTGACGGCGGCGAGATAAGCGCCACGATTGTAGTAGTACTTGGCAACGGCGACATCGTGCTTGGCGAGCGCGTTCACCAAATAGGACATGCGGCTGCGTGCATCGTCGGCGTAGCGGCTTTCCGGAAAGCGCACCGCCAGGTCCTTGAAGACTTCAAACGATTCGCGCAGGGCCTTGGGATCGCGCTCGGACGGGTCCAGGTTCAACATATCGCCAAAAATGCCCAGGTCCGGTTTGAAATAGGCAAGGCCCTTGATGTATAGCGCGTAATCCACGTTGGCGTGGTTCGGATGCAGTTTCATGAAGCGGTCGGCGGCCGAGACCGACTCCGCGGTCTCGCCTTCCTTGTAGCGCGCATAGGCAATATCGAGCTGCGCCTGCTGGGCATACCGGCCAAAAGGATACTTGGCCTCCAGCGCTTCGTAGGCCTTGACCGCACCGGCGTAGTTGCCCGAATCCAGTTCTTCCTTGGCGTTCTTGTAAAATTGTTCGACCGACCAGTTCTTTTGTTGTTCGAGTTTGTCGCCAAACCATCCGCAACCGGCGAGCATCGTGCTGGCCAGCGCCAGAACTGCAAATATTGATCGTGTCATACTAAAAGCATGCTGCCTGTTGATATTGAAGAAGAAGATTATAGCCCAGGCGACCTTGAATCCCCGGCCCGGCGCACCGTCAGCGATGCATCCGTTGCTCTGACCCTGAAAGTGCCAATAAGTTTGGCAGGCCTGCGTTTCGACCAGGCGCTCGCCGAATTATTGCCCGATTATTCGCGCAGCCGCCTGTCGACCATGGTCAAGGAGGGCGCCATCCTGCTCGACCAGCGGACCGCCGCGCCGAAGACCAAATTGCTCGGCGGCGAAACCATCGAGGCACGCCTCACGCCACGCGAAGAGGAATCGGCATTTCAGGCCGAAGATGTCGCCCTGAACGTCCTGCATGAGGACGATGCGTTGATCGTGCTCGACAAACCGGCGGGGCTGGTCGTGCACCCGGCCGCCGGCAACTGGAGCGGCACGCTGCTCAATGGCTTGCTGTTTCGCAATCCGGCGGTGTCCAATCTGCCGCGCGCGGGAATCGTGCATCGGCTCGACAAGGACACCAGCGGCGTCATGGTCGCGGCCAAGACCGAGGCGGCGCAGTTGTCGCTGGTCCGGCAGTTGCAGGCACGCACCATGAAACGCATCTATGTGGCGCTGGTGCGCGGAAAGCTCGGCAAGGACGGAACCGTCGATGCGCCGATCGGGCGTCATCCTCACCATCGCACCCGAATGGCGGTCGTAAAGGAACACGAAGCCGGCAAGGCCGCCGTGACGCATTACCGGGTGCTCGAGCGCTTCGCGTTTCACACGCTGGTCGAATGCCGGCTCGAAACCGGGCGCACCCACCAGATTCGCGTGCACATGCAGTCGATCGGCTTCCCGCTGGAGGGCGACACCGTATACGGGCCGACCATGACCGGCATCGATGACGACGTACGCACGGTGATTCGCGACTTTGGTCGCCAGGCCCTGCATGCTCGCAGGCTCACTTTTGATCATCCGGTGGAAGGCACTGAACGCAGTTTCGAAGCGCCCATGCCGGACGACATGCGCGACTTCGTCGATTTCGCTGCCGGGCTGGGTTGACCCGCGGAAAATGCCTCAATTGCTTGACGTGATCGTTCCGGATTGGCCACTCCCGGCTGGTGTGAAGGCGTTGTTTACGACGCGGCAGGGCGGCGTCAGCGCGGGGAAGTACGCCAGCCTGAACCTGGGCGCGCATGTCGGCGACGATCCGCTGGCCGTGCAGGAAAACCGCCGGCGGGTGTGCAGCCTGCTGCCGGGAACCCCGCAGTGGCTCAACCAGGTGCACGGCACGCGGGTAGTCACCATAGGCGGGGATGCCGTCGACCGGTCTCCGCCAGAGGCCGATGCGTCAATCACCCGGATGATGGGCCGTCCCTGCGCAGTCATGGTGGCCGACTGCCTGCCCATCCTGTTTTGCGACGTGCGCGGATCCTGCGTCGCGGCGGCGCATGCCGGCTGGCGCGGGCTCGCCGCCGGCGTGATCGAGCGGACGGTTGCGGCCATGCAGATCGAGTCTGGCCAGTTGACGGCCTGGCTGGGGCCGGCGATCGGCGCATCCGCATTTGAAGTCGGACAGGATGTCGTCGACGCGTTCGCGTCGCAGCGGAAGGATGCGCGCGCGGCATTTCGATTGCTTGCGGGCCGGCCCGGAAAATACCTTGCCGACATCTACGCGCTCGCGAGGCTGCGCTTGTCCGCAGCCGGCATCGAGCATGTGCACGGCGGCGGACTGTGCACGGTATCCGCGCCGGACCGGTACTTTTCCTACCGGCGCGATGGCCAAACCGGGCGCATGGCGGCCATTATCTGGCGGGAGTAGCCGCGCACCGCGTTGCAGGGTGTCATGACGTCAAGCCGTCATCATGTTGGGGCGCCAAGGTCGCACATGGTGCAATCGGTGCCGGTTCGCCGAATGCGAGCCGGCTCGGGCACGCATGCTAAAATTGTGCAATCGAGTTGCATTTAATCGCCGGTCGCACGCTTGCGCCGCGTCGACTGTCTCCTGACCTCATTCCGCCATGACCCTGTTGTACATCATGCTCGCGAGCCTCGCGGGCGGCGTGGTATCGGTGCTGCTTGCCGCGCTGGTCGCGTGGCGCGTCCAGCCACGCCTGATCCCGCTGTTTGTGAGTTATGCGGTGGGGGCATTGCTTGGCGTCGTTTTCCTGGACTTGTTGCCGCATATATTTGAGAAGTCCACGCTGTCCCACGACGCGGCACTCTGGATCCTGGTGGGCATTCTCGCGTTCTTCGTGCTGGAAAAATTTGTCCTGTGGCGGCACGATCACGACCATGGCGGCCAGGCTGAAGCGGTCGTCGAGGCGATGGACGCCGGGACGCACATCCATGACCACACCGGTCACCATGCGCATGGACCCGATGGTGGCCGACCCGCGAGTGCCTGGATGATCATCATCGGCGATGGCTTTCACAATTTCACCGATGGTTTCGCCATTGCGGCCGCATTCATGGCGGACTTGAGGCTGGGGATCGTCACCGCGGTTGCGATCGTTGCCCATGAACTGCCACAGGAGCTGGGAAATTTCCTGGTGCTGATCCACTCGGGATTCAGCAAGGCGCGTGCACTGTTCTGGAACATTGTGTCCAGTTTTGCCACCCTGGCCGGCGCCGTGATCGCGTATTTTGCCATCCGTGGCTTTGAGCAATACTCGTTGATATTCCTCTGCTTCGCGGCGTCGAGCATGATCTATGTCGCCATCGCCGACCTCATTCCCGGCTTGCACCGGCGCACCTCGATGAAGGAATCACTGCTGCAGATTGCGCTGATCGGGCTCGGCGTCGCTTCGATCCGTGTGTTTCATCTTTTCATGGTCCACTAGGCGGCGGACTCGCCCGGTGTGGCGTCGATGCGGTGCCGCGCAGGCACGGGCACGGAACTTGAGCAAGGCCGCAATCACCGGCTTCGGCGCGTCACCGTTCGGCTGACCGCGCGCCTCCGCACCCGCCCAACTGCCGTTTCAAGGATAATTGATCAATCCGATCATCACGAAGGGCCATTGTTCATGCCATCGAATAAACCTGCATTCGATTTCCAGCAAATCCTGTCAGGCGTCCAGGAATCCGGGACGCGCTGGATCCAGGGGCTGGGAGGCATTCCCACGCCGGGCAACATCAATGAAGCATGGACCAGGATGCTCAAGATGCTGGCCCATGAACCGGCCCAGTTGGCCGCGCTGCAGAAACGTTTTGTCGACGAGCAGCAGCGCCTGATGAAGACTTTCTCGCAGACGGGCGCGGACATGGGCACATTGTCCAGCCTGCAGGACAAGCGTTTTTCCAGCGAGACCTGGCAGGCCGTTCCCCAGTTCCGCTACTTGGCCGAATCGTACCTAGCCGCGTCGCGCCTATTGTTGGAGAGCATCGACGAAGCCGGGGTTGAGCCGGACATGAAGCAGAAAATGCGTTTTTTTGCCAAGCAATATCTCGACGCGATGTCACCCTCGAACTTCCTGATGACCAATCCCGACGCCCTGAAGGCAGCCATCGAGTCCAAGGGCGAGTCGTTGCGTGCAGGACTAGAGAATCTCAAGGAGGACATGGAGAAGGGGCATATTTCCATGACCGACGAGGCGGCATTTCGTATCGGCGAAAACATCGTGCTGTCGCCCGGCAGCGTGGTGTTTGAAAACGAGATCTTCCAGCTGATCCAGTACGCGCCGCAGACGCCGCAGGTGCACATGCGACCGTTGTTGATGGTGACACCGTGCATCAACAAGTTCTACATCCTCGATCTGCGGCCGGACAATTCATTTATAAAGTATGCCGTGGAGCAGGGCTTCACCGTCTTCGTCACGTCCTGGCGCAATGTGAAGGAAGAGCAGGGACACCTTACCTGGGACGATTACCTTGCCAATGGCGTGATCAAGGCCATCGACGTCGTGCGCCAGATCGCCAATGTCGAGAAGGTCAACACGCTCGGATTCTGCGTGGGTGGTACGCTGCTCGCGTGCGCGCTGGCCATCTTGCGCCGCATGGGCCATGACGTGGTGGAGAGCGTTACCTTTCTCACCACCTTTATCGATTTTTCCGAGGTGGGCGAAATCTCGGCCTATATCGACCAGGCGTTTGTTGAAAAGCGCGAACGCGACATCGGCAATGGCGGCATTATCAGCGGCAGCGACCTCGCTTTCGCCTTCACGTCGCTGCGGGCCAACGAACTGGTATGGAACTACGTCGTCAACAATTACCTCAAGGGCACCAAGCCGCCGGCATTCGACCTGCTGTTCTGGAATTCCGACAGCACCAACCTGCCGGGCCCCTGGTACACGTATTACCTGCGCAACACATACTATGAGAACAATCTCATCAAGCCGGATAAGCTGACCATGTGTGGCGTGCCGCTGGACTTGTCCTATGCGGATATGCCGGCATTTGTGTTCGCCGCCAAGGAAGATCATATCGTTCCGTGGCGCGGCGCCTATTCGAGCGCTTCGTATCTGGGCGGTGATACCGAATTCGTTCTGGGTGCGTCCGGGCACATTGCCGGCGTAGTCAATCCGGCATCGGTCAACAAGCGCAGCTACTGGACCAATGGTGCCCTCGATTGCCCGCAGGACCAGTGGCTGGCGAAGGCCCGGGAAACTGACGGCAGCTGGTGGCCGCACTGGATCGAATGGCTGCAGCAATTTGGCGGCAGGATGATTCCCGCCCGCAAGGCGCCGGGCAATGCCGAATTCAGACCCATCGAGCCGGCGCCGGGGAGATATGTGAAGGAAAAGGCCTGAGGTCCCACGCAGGCCCCGGATGCTTGGCGCGATTTCGGGGCAAGTGGTATCGTTTGTGAATCAAACCGTATTCCGCACCATCGCCGGCAATGTTGATGGGCAATAACCCGAAAATAATGAGGAGCGAGACATGGCACAGCGTATTGCAGTGGTAACGGGAGGAATGGGCGGGCTGGGCGAGGCGATCTGCATGAAGCTTGCCCGCATGGGCATCAAGGTGGTGGTGACCTATTCGCCGTCAAACACCAAGTCCGGGACGTGGCTGAAGGAAATGGCGGCACGCGATTTTCATTTCCATGCCTATGCGGTCGATGTCGCAGACTATGACTCCTGCGTGTCGGCAGTGGGAAAAATCCAGGCCGAGATCGGCCCGATCGACATCCTGATCAATAACGCCGGCATTACCCGCGATACCACCTTCAAGAAAATGAACAAGATCGATTGGCAGGCGGTGATCAGCACCAATCTCGATAGCGTGTTCAATATGTGCAAGCCGGTGGTTGACGGCATGGTCGAGCGCGGCTGGGGGCGCGTCATCAACGTGTCGTCGGTCAATGGCCAGAAGGGCGCGTTTGGCCAGACCAATTATTCCGCCGCCAAGGCGGGCATGCACGGCTTCACCAAAGCGCTCGCGCTGGAAGTGGCAAGAAAGGGTGTCACGATCAACACGATTTCACCCGGCTACATCGGTACCGCGATGGTCACCGCAATTCCCGAAGACGTCCTGAACTCGAAGATCCTGCCGCAGATCCCGGTGGGACGGCTGGGCAAGCCCGAGGAAGTTGCCGGGCTATGCGCCTACCTGGCGTCGGACGAGGCCGCTTTCGTCACAGGCGCCAATATCGCCATCAATGGCGGCCAGCATATGTATTGAAGCGGTGATTCTTTCGGGTCGAAAAAAAGGGCGCCGGTGGCGCCTTTTTTTTCGAAGTATCGGAACTGATTCCAATTTTCGATCACTGCAATAATATCTGTTGTCATTTCAACTTAAGCGTACATGTGCAATCCGCCATTCACCGAGACATTGGTCCCGGTGATATAGCCCGACTCCTCGGAGGCCAGGAACGCGATCGCGTTGGCGATGTCGTCGGGGAAGCCCATCCGGCCGGCGGGAATGCTGGCGATGATTTCCTGGCGAATGTCCTCGCGAATGGCGCGCGTCATGTCGGTATCGATGTAACCCGGCGAAACAGCGTTGACGGTAATACCCTTGCGAATGAGTTCGTACGCGAGCGACTTGGTGAATCCGAGTACGCCGGCCTTGGCGGAGGAGTAGTTGGTCTGGCCGAACTGGCCCTTGACGCCGTTGACCGACGAGATATTGATGATGCGTCCCCAACCGCGCTCGATCATACCTTCGATGACATGCTTGCTGGTATTGAACACGCTATACAGATTGGTGGAAAGCACCGCGTGCCAATTTTCCGGGGTCATGTTTCGCAGCGTCGCGTCGCGGGTGATGCCGGCGCAATTGACGAGCACGCTGATCGGGCCGTGCTCCGCCTCGATCTTGCGGATCATTTCGCCCGTGGCCTGGTAGTCGGTCACGTCGCCAAAGGCAACGGCACCGCTGTCGCCGTTGAAGCCCGCGCCGGCCATTTCTTCCTGCCAGCGGGTTTCGGACCCGGGAACGACATAGTTGGCGACGACGAAGTAGCCCTTCGCCGCGAGTGTTTTGCAGATGCCGGTGCCGATGCCGCCGACACCGCCGGTAATGAGTGCAACTTTCCTGGTCATGTTGTTTCTGCCTTTCTGGGGTTCTTATATGTGTCGCTTACAGGCTATCCGGCATGCCGCGATCCTGAACATCCTGAACCGGTTCCCGCTCGCCGCTGGCCCGTAAAAAAGCCCCGGGAACGATGTTTCCGGGGCTAAGCCTAATCATGTTGATTAGGAGGAGGAGGCTTGAAGACGGATTACTTGCGCTTGCTGGAGGCGGTTGCCTTGGTCGCGGTTTCGGTCGCGGTCTTGAATGCGGTGTCGGCAAAGGTTGAGACTTGCTTGGATGCTTTGGACATCGTATCCATGGCGGCGGTCGATGCGGCAACGCTGGACTTCAGTGCGGCAAACGCCACGTCAGTGCCGGCCGGTGCATTCTTGGCGGCTTTGTCGATACCATCGACAACCGATTTCTGGAAGGCCGAGACGCGCTCTTCGATCAGCGAGGAATACTGGGCTTGGGCAAAGTTGCTGATGTCATACAGGTTCTTCGAATAACCCATGAAGAATTCGAGGCCGGTTTCAGCAGCTTTGGTGCGCAGGCCGTTGAATTCTTGCACGTCCTTGACGGAGGTGGCAGCTTTGGAGCTCTTGGCGGTTTCGTCGAGGCTGACTTTGGCAGCTTCGAGGTTCAGCGCGAAGAAACGCTCGGCGCTGTCGAAAGAGACACGGGCAAATTTGGTGGCGACATCAACAGCAGATTTCGAGAATTCGCCGAATTGTTCGGTGCTTACGTTCAGGTTGGTCATGGTGGACTCCATTGGAAAAAAGTGTCGGGGAAATAGCGCCACATCCATTCCGGTTCCATAAATGTTGCGCTGCACAATTCACATATTATGGGTGCAACGGTCGATTGTCAAGCATTATTTTGTGCAGCGCAGCATAATCATAATTTGCCGCCGCAGCAAATAAAAAATGCTAAGATAATCAAATAACTAGTTGTGCAGACCGGTATAAAGCATTGCGCCGCGATGGACGTTCCGCGGCACATATTCTGGTGGCGCAACATTACAAGTGAATGACTGACCGCGGGACCCCATGTCGGGTGCCTGCGATTCGAGAAAAAGGATCCATCGTGGCCCGAATCATCAAGAAATATCCCAACCGCCGCCTCTACGACACCGAAACGAGCGCATACATCACACTCGCGGATGTCAAACAATTTGTCCTGGAAAACCAGACTTTCGAGGTGCAGGATGCCCGCACCAGCGAAAACCTGACGCGCAGCATCCTCTTGCAGATCATTCTTGAAGAGGAAAGCGGTGGCGTGCCCATGTTCACCTCCGACATGCTCGCCAACATCATTCGCTATTACGGCCATTCGATGCAGGGCCTGATGGGAAGCTATCTGGAACGCAGCATCGGTGCATTTCACGAGGCCCAGCGCAAGTTCCAGGAACAGACGCAAACGCTATACGGCACGTTGGGCACCGGTATCGCGCCCAACCTGGGCACGCTGGGCAATCTGGGCAAGGCCGTTCCCGCGCTCGATCCTGAAGCCTGGACCAAACTGATGCAGGCCGGCGCGCCGGGTGTGCCTAACCTGATGGGTGACTACCTGGAAAAGAGCGCGTCCAACGTCATCGGCATGCAGGAGGAATTGCGCAAGCAGGCAATGCAGATGTTCTCGACCTTTCCATACAACCCGATGACCGCCAATATTGCCGACGAAAAGCTGGCCCCAGCGGTGGAAGGCAAGACCACGCGCGCCAAGCCCAAGGCCAAGAAGACCGGCCGTGGCTGACGGGCACGCATGAAGCCGTCAACGGCCAGCAGTCCGGTCAGGATCAGCAAACGCAAGTCAAAGCCGCCGCGAGTCGGCTTTGTTTCATTGGGCTGTCCGAAGGCCCTGGTGGACTCGGAACAGATCATCACGCAACTGCGCGCCGAGGGCTACGAGATTGCCCCGAACTATGCCGGCGCCGACCTGGTCGTGGTCAACACCTGCGGGTTCATCGATGCGGCGGTCGAGGAATCGCTCGACGCCATCGGTGAAGCGCTGGCCGAAAACGGCAAAGTGATCGTGACCGGCTGCCTTGGCGCCAAGGCGGGCGAGGGTGGCGGCAACCTGATCAGGCAGATCCATCCCAAGGTGCTGGCGGTGACCGGCCCGCACGCAAAGGATGAAGTGATGCAGCATGTCCATGCGCACCTGCCGCAGCCGCACGACCCGTTCATTGACCTGGTGCCGGCGGCCGGCATCAAGCTCACGCCGAAGCACTACGCATACCTGAAGATTTCCGAAGGCTGCAACCATCGTTGCACGTTTTGCATCATTCCCTCGATGCGCGGCGACCTGGTCAGCCGGCCTGTTGGCAGCGTCATGCAGGAAGCGGAAAACCTGCTCAAGTCCGGCGTGAAGGAGTTGCTGGTCATTTCACAGGACACCAGCGCTTACGGCGTGGATGTGAAATACCGGACCGGGTTCTGGAATGGCCGCCCGCTGAAAACCCGCATGACCGAACTGTGCGAGGCCTTGGGCAGCCTGGGAGGCAGCATTGGCGGGAGCGATAGACCGTGGGTGCGACTGCACTATGTGTATCCGTATCCGCACGTCGATGAAGTCATTCCGCTGATGGCCGACGGCAAGATCCTGCCGTACCTGGATATCCCGTTCCAGCATGCCAATCCGCGCATCCTGAAATTGATGAAGCGCCCCGCGGCAGCGGAAAAGACCCTTGAGCGCATCCAGGCATGGCGCAAACTCTGCCCCGACCTGACCATTCGCTCGACGTTCATTGCCGGTTTTCCCGGCGAGACCGAGGCTGAATTTCAGGAATTGCTGGATTTCCTGACGGAGGCGCAACTCGATCGCGTCGGCTGCTTCGCCTATTCGCCCGTGGAAGGCGCCAAGGCCAACGAATTGCCGGATGCGGTGCCGGTCGCATTGCGCGATGAGCGCCAGGCGCGATTCATGGCGCATCAGGCGGAGATCAGCCAGGCGCGCCTCCAGGCCCGGGTCGGCCGCGAGATCGATGTGCTGGTCGATCGGCTCGCCGAGGGCGACAAGGGGCATCGCATCGCCGTTGGCCGTTCCATGGCCGATGCGCCGGAGATCGATGGATTGGTCTACGTCACCGGCGTGAGCAAGAAATTGCAACCCGGTGGATTCCTGCGCGCGCGCGTGGTTGAAGCACAGGAGCATGACCTGGTGGCTGAACTCATTCCATAGTGCAGGAATTGACTCACATGGGCAGCAGTCACTTGCCGGCCGTCAATCCTGCGGATGCGTACCTTGAAACGTTGACTGAAGCCGACTTCGAGTTCGTGGCCGGCCTCGCCGACACCATCTGGCGTTCGCATTACGCAAGCATCGTCAGCCGTGCACAGATCGATTACATGCTGGCAGGCCGTTACACGGCCGAAAATCTCCGCGCCTACCTCGGTGCCGATGATCGCTGGATGGAACTGCTCAAGATTGCGGGCACCGCAATCGGCTATTGCAGTTATGCGCGCAGTGCCACTCCCGGCGAATTGAAACTCGAACAGTTGTACCTGTTGCCCGCGTTCAAGGGCCGTGGCCTGGGCGGATTCATGCTTCGCCATGTCGAGTCCCGCGCGCGCGAATTGGGCATGCAGATGCTGATGCTGCAGGTTAACAAACAAAATGTCGACTCCATCGGCGTCTACCGGAAAACCGGTTATGCGGTTCGCGCTGAGGTCGTGTTTGATATCGGCAACGGATTTGTGATGGACGACTATGTGATGGAAAAAGCAGTGTCGTCCGTTTGCAAGGATTGAAGGAGGGCAAAATGGCAACCCGTAAAGCCGGCACCGGGCAGGTTGGACCCAAAGCGGTGGGCGCGCGCGAAGTCGATGACTTCATGCGCGACCTCGATCACCCGCTGAAACCAGAACTGCAGGCCGTTCGCGCCATCATCCTTGGCGCGAGCCCGGAAATCAGTGAAGCCGTCAAGTGGAACTCTCCCAGTTTCCGGGTCAACGAATTCTTTGCGACCATCAGTATCCGCAAAGATATGGTCTGGGTGATCCTGCATCTCGGCGCAAAGGTTCGCGACAACAGTACGGCAGGCATGGCCATCAGCGATCCGGCCGGACTGCTGGAGTGGCTCGCCCGCGAAAGGTGTGCCGCGAAATTCCGCGACATGCACAGCATCAAGGCCGGAAAAAGCGCATTCGAAAACATCGTGCGCCAATGGATTGCCTGTCTCTGATTTGGGCGTCACGTAGCGTCGCATCCGCCGGCGCGCGGCCCATCCCGTCGCGGCGCCGGCAAGATTGCCCGGCGGCCTGCGATAATCGGCCATACATGCATATTTTCCTCGGGAGTACATCGCGTGTCCGTTGAACTCTGGCTCACCTTTGTGGCGGCATCGGCCGTGCTGCTCGTTATCCCCGGTCCCACCATCCTTACGGTCATCAGTTATTCCGTGGCGCATGGACGGCGCGCGAACGTCCCGCTGATTGCCGCCGTGGCGCTGGGCGATTCGACAGCGCTGGCGGTCTCGCTGCTCGGCCTGGGCGCGCTGCTGGCGGCGTCGGCGT
>JBDTSU010000059.1:0-14005 GCA_039930965.1 Betaproteobacteria bacterium | reverse complement strand
ATGGGCCGCGAATGCACGGCCACTGAGAAGGCCGATGTATTGAGCTGGCTGCTTATGTTCAAGCCTTGAACCGATCCGACGCTATCCCACCCCATTACCGGAGAATCACCCGTGGCCCATCAATCACCTCGTTTCTTTCGACGCATCCTGACCGGCCTGATCGCCGGAGTCGGCTTTAGCACCGCCGCGTTAGCCGACAACATGAGGCAGGCGCCGCCGCTGCCGAGCTACCAGCAGGAATGCGCCGCCTGTCACAGTGCCTTTCCGCCCGGCATGCTACCGGCGGCTTCCTGGAATCGGGTCATGAGTAACCTGAAGCGGCACTATGGCGCCGATGCCTCGATCGACCCCACCACGCAGGCGGAGATTTCTGCCTGGCTTACCGCCAACGCCGGCACCTACAAGCGCGTCAGCGAAGAGCCCTTCCAGGATCGCATCACCTTGTCCGCATGGTTCATCCGCAAACACCGCGAGGTGCCGGCCGCCGCCTGGAAACGGCCGGCCGTGAAAAGCGCGGCCAACTGCAGCGCCTGTCATCCGCAAGCCGACAAAGGAGATTTCAATGAACGCAGTATCCGCATCCCGCGCTGATAACCCGGCCGCTAACTCGGTCAATGACACATCGACGACGGGTCGCAAGATCCTCGTCTGGGACGCCCCGGTGCGCGTCTTCCACTGGCTGATGGTCGCGAGCTTCGCCGGTGCCTGGCTCACCGCCGAGAGCGAACGCTGGCGGATGGTACACGTCACGCTCGGCTACACGATGGCCGGCCTGGTAGCGTTTCGCATCCTCTGGGGCCTGGTCGGCACCCGTTATGCGCGCTTCTCGAGTTTCGTGCGCGGCCCGGCGGCGGTCAAAGACTACCTGCGTGGAATATTGCGCGGCCGGCCCGCGCATCACACCGGCCACAATCCCGCCGGCGCGCTGGCGATCATCGCACTGATGGGCCTGGCGATCGCGATCACCGCGTCGGGCTGGGCGACCTTTAACGACGTCGGGGGCAAGTGGCTCGAAGAAGGACACGAAGTTGCCGCCACCGTCATGCTGATGCTGGTGGGTGCGCACGTTGCCGGTGCCCTGTTCAGCAGCTGGCTGCATCGCGAAAATCTGATCGGCGCGATGATCAGCGGCCGCAAGCCGGGGAAGCCGGAAGACGGCATCCGCCGCGCATGGCACACGGTGGCCGCGCTGATGCTGGCGGCCGTGCTCGGCTTTTGGTGGCTGCAATACCGGGACGCGCCAGTGGGTGATGGCCTCGCGGCGGCACCGGCAGCGGTAGCGGTGGCGCCGGCCAAGGCCCCGCCGAACCAACACCGCGGCGACTGAGCCGCCGTTGCACGTCGATCTGCGCGACAATTCCATCCATGCGAATACTACTGGCCGAAGACGATGCCCTGCTCGGTGACGGCCTGCGTGCCGGCTTGCGCCAGCTTGGTTTCAGGGTCGATTGGGTGCGTGACGGCGACGCAGCAGAACGCGAGTTGCGCGCCGAGCCCTACGCCGCGGCGGTGCTCGACCTCGGCCTGCCGCTGAAAGACGGCATGGAAGTATTGGCCAATGTGCGCCGCGCCGGACTGACCATGCCGGTGCTCATTCTCACCGCGCGCGACGCCGTGCCCGACCGCATTCGCGGCCTCGATGTCGGCGCCGATGACTACGTGGTCAAACCGGTCGACCTCAACGAACTCGCCGCGCGATTGCGCGCGCTGGTGCGGCGCGCACACGGGCAACCCCAGGAAACGCTGACCGCCCAGGACGTGGTGCTCGATCCCGCCGCGCGTTCGGTGCACCAGGCCGGCGCGCCGGTTGTGCTTGCGGCACGCGAATTCGACCTGCTGCACGCGCTGATGCTCAATGGCGGCCGGGTGATGTCGCGCGAGCAACTCGAGCAACACCTGTACAGTTGGGGACAGGAGGTCGAGAGCAACGCGATCGAGGTGCACATCCATCACCTGCGCCGCAAGCTTGGCAGCGCGCTCATCCAGACCGTGCGCGGCGTCGGCTACATGCTGTTGCGCGACGTGCCGAAGCCATGACAGCCAAGGGCCATTCCATGCAGGGCCGCCTGCTGATGCTCGTGCTTGGCCTGGTGGCGGGTGTCTGGCTGGTCACGGCCGCAATGACCTGGATCGACGTGCGTCATGAACTCGACGAGTTGCTTGACGGACACCTCGCCCAGGCCGCCGCGCTGCTGGTGGTGCAGCAGGCGCGCGAAATCGACGATGATGATCAGCATATCGACGCACCCACGCTGCACCGCTACGCGCCGAAAGTGGCCTTCCAGGTCTTTCACGACGGCCGCCTCGCGTTGCGCTCGGCGAACGCGCCCGCCGTGCCGATGGTCGAGTCCGGCGAGCATTTCCGCACCGGATTCAAGACGGTACAAATCGAGGGCACGGCGTGGCGCGTGTTCGCGGCGCACGGTGGAAAGCGCGATGTGCAGGTTTACGTCGGCGAGCAGGTGAGCTCACGGGCCGCAATCCTGTGGGCAGCATTGCGCAGCATGCTGTGGCCGGTACTGGTGGCGCTGCCGCTGCTGGCGGTGGCCGTATGGTGGGCGGTGTCGCGCGGCATGGCGCCGTTGCGCGGGCTCGGTCGGACTTTGGCCGAACGCCAACCGCAGGCGCTGCACCCGGTCGTCATCGAGGGGGCGCCGTCGGAAATGACGCCGATGCTCGCCGCACTCAACGGGCTGCTTGAGCGCATTGCAGGACTAATCGAGTCCGAACGCCGCTTCACGGCCGATGCCGCACACGAGTTGCGCACGCCGATTGCCGCCATCCGTGCCCAGGCGCAGGTCGCCCTCGGCGAGGCCGACGACGCACAGCGCAAGCACGCGCTGCGGTCCACGCTTGAAGGCTGCGACCGCGCCACGCGCCTGGTGGAACAACTCCTGACGCTGTCGCGACTGGAGGCGGGAACCTCGGCCACCACCAGCACACTGGACCTCAGTGCTCTTGCGCGGCAGGTGGTTGGTGACCTCGCGCCAGCAGCGATGCGAAAGGGCCAGGCGATCGAAGTCGATGCGGCCGCCGCTTTTGAGATTGCCGGCGATTCCACGCTGCTTGCCGTGCTGGTACGCAACCTGGTCGACAACGCCATTCGCTACAGCCTCGAAAACGCCACAGTAAAAGTGACCGTGTCACGGCAGCCAACGGGTGCGCGATTGGTGGTCGAGGACAGCGGCACCGGCATGAACGAGCGCGACCTGCCGCGCCTGGGCGAGCGCTTCTTCCGCGTCCTCGGCAACGATGAAAGCGGCAGCGGGCTAGGTTGGTCGATCGTGCGGCGCATCGCCGGCGTGCATCGCGCCGAAGTGCGCGTCGCCCGTTCGCCGGGACTGGGCGGCTTGGCGGTGGAGGTGGATTTCCCCGCGTAGAGGTAGCGCTTGCAGTTGAATGTGGAGGCGGCAAACACTACCACTGGCGCGGCGTTTCACACGAAAATGTCTGGAGAGGCGCGCGAAATGGCGTTCTTTGTTGTGCCGAACTCAAACAACGACTGTTTGCGGGAGGCGTGACGGGCGGGGAACGACCCACAAGAGACACTCGAGCTGCTCCAAACGAGCCATCAAGAGAGGCTAAGCGGTCTTTCAGATGAACATCAATGGTTCGTGTCGCAGTAGCCGAGTTCACGGAACGCTACAATCGTCATTGGCGTCTAGAAAAAATGGACTTCCTGTCACCCCTTGAAGCCCGCCAGGCTTATGCCATGCGAAAGGCGGCCTGAGTTGCAAAAGCGTGTCCAGACAATCGGAAGCGATACATGACAGGCTAACCGGCAGCTAAGTCATCAAACGAAGGGTCGTGCGAGATGGGCGAAACGAAGAACAATCGATTCCTAAAGTATTTCCCGCTGCTTATTGAAGCACTCCGATCGACGGACCCGAGGGCCATGAGACCAGCAGAGGCTATGGCGTGGATCAGGGCGAAGGTCGACGTGCCGGCAGACGACCTAACGCGGCATATCTTGAACGGAAAGCAATCAATCTTCGAGAACGATGTCCACTGGGCGCGCTTCTATTTGGTTAAGGCTCGTCTCATCGCCAATTCAAAGCGCGGTTTTTGGGGCTTAACGCCGGAAGGACTTACCTCGCAGCTAACGCCCGAGGAGACATGGAATATTTACATTCGTATCCGCGACGCTAACCGGCCTGGCGCCTCCAATAGCGAAGAAGACATTCCCGCCCCCGCGGACGATAACGATGAGGACGAAAGTTCAAACTGGTTCGTCGGGGCGGTCTGGGATGAAGATCAGGATCAGATGCCTCGCTTTCTCGCAGATGGGATCTGGGAGAACGGATACGACGAAAAATTCTCTGATCTCGTTAGGCGTATGAAACCGGGCGACCGGATCGCAATTAAGGCGGGCTTCGTGCAAAAGCGGAATCTTCCGTTCGACGTCGGCGGAAAGTCTGTATCTGTCATGCGCATTAAAGCGACCGGCGTGATCGTCGAAAATCTAAATGATGGTCGGAGGGTAAAAATAGCGTGGGACCCGTCCGCCTCGCCGCGCGACTGGTATTTCTACACCTACCGAACTACCATCGTCGAGGCCGACATGGAGACCGAATACGCCGGCCGTTTGGTCGACTTCACATTCCAGAGTAAGCCGCAGGACTACGCCTGGTTCCTCGCGCAGCCCTATTGGTCCGAGAAGTACGGTGCCCCGAAGATACCCGTGGCCGGGCCTTTGGTAGCACATGTGGGTACCGATGACAGCGAACTCGTCGAGGTGGAAATGGAGCCGACCTATACCGTTGACGACGTCATCGCGGATGGGTGTTTTTTTACGCGCGATGAACTCGCCGACATCCTTGATCGCTGGCGCTCGAAGAAGAACATCGTTCTACAAGGGCCGCCGGGCACGGGGAAAACGTGGCTTGCGAAACGTCTCGGCTTCGCGCTCGTGGGTTCGAAGGATCGCGAGACAACGCGAACCCGACTGCGTGCAGTACAGTTTCATCCCTCGCTCGCCTACGAGGACTTCGTGCGCGGGTGGCGGCCTGACGGCGACGGGCGGCTGTCCCTGGTAGATGGCATCCTAATTCAGGCGATTGAAGCGGCAGCGAGTGAACCGGATCGTCCGTTCGTGCTTGTCATCGAGGAGATCAACCGTGGGAATCCGGCTCAGATCTTCGGCGAGATGCTTACGCTTCTGGAGGACACGAAGCGCAGCCCCTTTGAGGGGATAGAACTTGCCTATCGGAAGGCCCCCGGTGAGCGCGTCCATGTACCTAGAAACCTTTATGTTATCGGTACGATGAACATCGCGGACCGTTCGCTTGCTATCGTTGACCTCGCGCTGCGTCGTCGCTTCGCCTTCATCGATCTCGAACCAAGGTTTGGCCTTGCCTGGCGAAACTGGTGCGCAATCCGCGGCCTTGACGAAGCGATCCTTACGGAGATCGAAACCCGGATCAACGCGCTTAACGCAGACATTGCCGTCGCCACTTCCCTCGGTCCACAATTCCGGATCGGGCATTCGTACGTGACACCGAACAGCGACGAGAAGATCCTTGACGGTCGCGCATGGTTTCATGCCAAGGTTGAGACCGAGATTGGCCCTCTCCTCGACGAATACTGGTACGACTCACTGGAGATGGCGAAGGCGGCGCGATCGAAGCTCCTCGCGGGGCTGGCTTAATGCTCGTAGCGGCTGAGGCGGTCGCAGATCAGGGTGAACGCCTGATCGGCCGCATTCCGGTCCGAAATCTTTGGCTCCTTATGCTCTACGCGTCGGATTTGGCGCGAGTTGGCGTAGCTTTCAACGCGCTCCTGGACGATGATCTCGACGAATTGCCGGATCTAATTGCGCGCCTGCTGGCCGACAATGTGGAACGCCGACTTCGCCGGAACCTAACTCGCGGCTACCGTCATAAAGAGATGGTGCTCACGAGGGTCCGTGGCCGCATCAATATCCTAACGACTGAAGCGCGCCAACTTCTCTCAAGAGGGGAAGTCTTCTGCCGCTTCGAGGAGTTGACCATAGACACCCCGCGCAACCGACTTGTCTGCGCGGCTCTTAATCTAATGGTACGACTTGTCCGCAGCAAAGAACTGGCACACCGATGCCGATCTCTGGCGTCTGACCTCGCTCGGGCTGGGGTAGGTAGGATGCGGCCGTCGCGTGCCGACCTCGCGACCGACCAAATCGGGCGGAACGATGCGGCCGACCGTTTCATGGTCGCACTCGCGCGGCTCACCTTCGATCTAGCGCTTCCCACTGAAATAGCCGGTTCGACATCCTTCGTAGCTCCAGATCGGGAAGAAGTATGGGTGCGTCGGCTATTTGAAAAGGCGGTTCTCGGGTTCGCGCATGTTGAATTGGAACCGCTCGGGTGGTCTGTACGTGGCAGCATTCCTCTCGACTGGCAAGCCTCGTTCGGCTCCGACGGCCTCGCCGCAATTCTTCCCCGTATGGTGACTGATATCGTACTCGAGCCGCCTGGCGCCGGTAGACGCATAGTAGTAGATACGAAGTTCACGTCAATCTTGACGACCAACCGCTTCTTCGATGCGCGCCTAAAGAGCGGCTATCTCTATCAGATGTACGCGTACCTTCGATCTCAGGAGGGTCGCGACCTACGATGGGACGGAGCGGCTGGCCTGTTTCTGCACCCGGCGGTCAACGCGTCACTCCGTGAGCGGGTCGTAATCCAGAACCACTCGATAAGCTTCGCAACGGTCGACCTTGGTGGTGAGGCCGCAGCCGTCAGGAATGAGTTGAGGAGCCATCTTTGCATCTTTGCTGAAGAACCGGCCGCATCATGAGTACCTACAGACGTCCATTCCTAAGACGGGTTTTCGCTGCAGCGTTTCAGGCGACAAGTCTGTAGTTCTACGTCCGCTTCCGAGAAATTTCGAGGCGGCCGGTGAAAGACAGCTTCTAGCCGATTGCGGCACTTCGACTCTGAACGGCGCTCCAATCGCCACTATCTCCATCAGTGACTCTTGCGATCCCACCACCCATGCGCATCGACGACTGCCGTACAACTCGCCTCGCCAAGCGGACAACTACGCGGGTTGCGATGCGCGTGGCCCGCCTCGTCCGGCCCGTCAATATGGAGCCACGACGATTGGCGTATCGTGGCCCTTCACCCGCACACAGCGGGTGAATTACTCCTACCATTCTTGAATAGGGAATAACAGCCATGAAAAAATTTGCCCGGAATGTCGCCAGACTCTGCACGTCGTGTTTGATCCTGTTTGCCACGATGCCGCTCTATGCGCGGGAGTGGTCGGCGGCGCAAAAAGAAGTGTGGAAGAGTGTCGAGGCGTACTGGGCGCTCGACGCGGCCGGGAATACCGATGCCTTCATGACGTACTTCCACGCCGATTACGTCGGCTGGAATCTCGGCAACGCGATGCCCGGCAACAAGGACGTCGCCCGGAAGTTCATCGCGCATGGACACAAGACGACCAAGACGCTCGTCTATGACATCCAGCCGGTGGCCATCAAGATCCATGGCAACGTGGCATTCGTCCACTATCACTACGTTCAGACCATCAAGGATTCCTCGGGCAAGGACAAGGACACCGCCGGACGCTGGACCGACATCCTGATGAAGCAGGCCGACAAGTGGGTGCTGATCGGCGACAACGGCGGCAAGACGTCAAAGGACTGAGACGGTTCAACTGATCCTGCTATCGGCAACGGCGTCGGATTGATTTCGCGGGTGCAAGCAATCTGATGCCGCTTCCTCTACGTCGCGGGCTCCCGCGCGAGGAACAGCAACAATTTTGGCAATGCGTGCAGCCGGCAATTTCGACTGGAATCGTTGCGGCGTGCGCGCCCATTGACGCAAATCAAAATCAAAATTGCTGCAAAGCACAAACTCGCTTCATAGCCAGCAACGACAAGCGTTGATACCAAAACATAAGCACTGGCGCGGCTTTCCAGGCATTTATCGCCTGCAGCCCGCGCCAGATGGCGATCGGCAATGTCCGGTTCTGGCGCGAACGTCCGCAGCCCCGCAGTGGTGCGTGACCGAAATATCCGTTTTATCCCAGTAACTAAAGAGGTCTCATCGTGGAATTCTTCCTGCAAATCGTACTCATCCTCGCCTGCCTGTTTTACGGCGCCCGCAAAGGAGGTATCGCGCTCGGCTTGCTCGGCGGCATCGGTATAGTCATCCTCGTGTTTGTCTTCAGGCTGCCCCCGGGCAAACCGCCCATCGACGTGATCCTCACCATCGTCGCGGTGGTGGCGGCCTCGGCAACGCTGCAGGCCTCGGGCGGGCTCGACGTGCTGCTGCAACTGGCCGAAAAAATCCTGCGGCGCAATCCCAAATATGTTTCGATCCTCGCGCCATTCACCACCTGCACGCTGACGATGCTGTGCGGCACCGGCCATGTCGTCTACACGATGCTGCCGATCATCTACGACGTTGCGATCAAGAACAATATCCGTCCCGAGCGGCCGATGGCGGCCTCCTCGATCGCGAGCCAGATGGGCATCATGGCGAGCCCGGTATCGGTCGCGGTGGTCTCGCTGGTGGCCTTCCTGGCCAAGGCACCCGCCGGGTCGCCGGTCATTGATTTCGTCACACTGCTGTCGATCACCATTCCCTCGACGCTGGTAGGCGTGCTGATGATCGGCATCTTCAGCTGGTTTCGCGGCAAGGACCTCGACAAGGACGAAGCGTTCCAGCAACTCATTGCCGATCCGGAAAGCAGGAAGTTCGTCTATGGCGACACCACCACCCTGCTCGACAAAAAGCTGTCGGCGCATCAGTGGACGGCGATGTGGATCTTCATCAGTGCCATTGCCGTGGTTGCATTGCTCGGCGCAATGCCGGCGATCCGCCCGCTGGTGGCCGGCAAGCCGTTGTCGATGGTACTGACCATCCAGATGTTCATGCTGATGGCCGGCGCCTTCATCATCATTTTCACCAAGACCAATCCGACCGCGATCGCCAAGAACGAAGTATTTCGCGCAGGCATGATCGCAGTGGTCGCCGTGTTCGGCGTGGCCTGGATGGCCGACACCGTGTTCGAGGCCAATCTGCCGCAGATCAAGGCGGCCCTTGCGGATGTGGTGAAAACGCAGCCGTGGACCTATGCGCTCGCATTGTTGGTCGTGTCCAAACTGGTCAATTCGCAGGCAGCGGCCGTCAGTGCGATGGTGCCGGTGGCACTGTCGATCGGCGTGCCGGCGGGCTATGTAGTTGCCTTCGCGGCCGCGTCATACGGCTATTACATCCTGCCGACCTATCCCAGCGATCTCGCCACCATCCAGTTCGATCGTTCCGGTACCACTCGCATCGGCAAATATGTGATCAACCACAGTTTCATTCTTCCCGGCTTGATCGGTGTCTTCAGCTCTTGTGTATTCGGCTACGTCCTGGCAACGGCTCGCGGGCTGGTTTGAACTGATGCGGCGGCGCTAGCCTGCATATTTCATGGGGGCGCGTTCGAGAATGGGTCGATGGGCGAGCGATTTTTCGTTCGACTGACCACGGCATGGCGAGCCATGCCACGGGAAGAGAACGGAAAAGTGCCGGCCAGCGGCCCATTATCGAGCGCGCGGGCCCAGCGTAGGTCGAAGCACAAATTGGTTTTCACAAAGATGACCGTTGCCAAGAGTGAAAATAGCAACGAAACGGGGCCGGCCCATGAAATATGCAGGCTAGGGAACCTCTGATCAAGTATCCGGGATCCCGCCTACTTGATAAGAGGTTCCCTGGCAGTTTGTTGAAATTCTCGGTATTCACAGTTTTCGTGCCCCAATCCGGGCACTTCTCCCTTTGAAAAAGGGAGATTGAGAGGGAGAGCGTAGCGAGGGAGCAGTGCAACGGTTGTGCCAAGAAGACGACCGAAAATCTCCCTCAATCCCTCTTTAGAAAAGAGGGAAGTAGTTCGCGATGACCAAGACCTGCTTTGACATTTGAAAATTCGACAAACTGCTAGGTGCGCTGCAGCACAGACCGCGGCGAAGACGCCTGTGCATCATGAGAATCTCCGGCGTACTCTGCCGCCGACACACAGCTGATACCGGTGAACCGAGCCTTGCAGGGTTCGCCCGGTTTCTGCCGGCGCGGCGGCAATTCACCAACCTACGTGGATCCTCGATGCCTGATGCCTGCCTCATTCACAAATGCTGCCGCGGCGCGCGCCGCGGGGTCGCTGCACGCACGCCGTTTGTGCCGGTGGTCGTGGGTGTCATGTTGGTGGCGATGTCCGGCTGCGCGACCGTACTTCAGCAATGTGCCGCACCCGTCGTCGTCGAGATACCCGCTGCATGGTCGGTCGCCGAAGTCCCAATGGCGGGCAGCACAACATCGCTGGCGGAATGGTGGTTGCGTTTCAACGACCCGACGCTGAGCGATCTCATCGCCCAGGCCATGCAGGCCAACACCAGTGTCAATAGCGCGCGGGCCTCACTGCGGCAGGCGCGTGCCTTGCGTGATGTCACGGCGGCGGGCCTGTGGCCGGCAGTCGGCAGTTCGGCATCGGCACAACACAGTACCTCAGGGCGAGACAACGAAAGCAACAGTTTCAGGGCCGGACTCGATGCCAGTTGGGAACTGGATATCTTCGGCGAGAAACGCAGCGCGCTGGCCGCGAGCGACGCCACGGCACGGGCGAGCGCGGCAAGCCTGGCTGACGTGCAGGTCTCGATCGCCGCTGAGGTTGCACTCAGCTACATCACGTTGCGCGGTGCGCAAGCTCGCCTGGCGATTGCCGAAGACAACCTGGCAAGCCAGCTCGAAACGCTGCAGATTACGCAGTGGCGCCTGCAGGCCGGCCTGGTCACATCGGTCGAAGCCGAGCAGGCGCGCGCACAGGCCGAACAGACACGCGCGCAGCTGCCGACTTTGCAGACCAGCATTGAACAGACTCGCCACGCGCTTGCCGTACTAACGGGCAGGCCACCGGCGGCACTGGCCAGTCTGCTCGGTGCGGCGGGACCGGTGCCGCAGGCTGCCGACACGCTGGCGCTGGGCATCCCCGCCGAAACGCTGCGCCAGCGCCCGGACGTGCGCGCGGCGGAACACCAAGTGACGGCGGCGCTGTCACGCGTGTCGCAAGCCGAGGCGGCGCGCGCGCCGAACTTCCGGCTCAGCGGCTCGCTCGGCCTCAGTGCCTTGACGCTGGGCGCGTTGACCAACAGCGCATCGGTGGTGAGCGCGATAATGGCCAGCGTGTCGATGCCGGTATTCGACGGCGGGGCGGCGCGCGCCCAGGTGCGTGCGCAGCAAGCCGCACTCGAGCAGGCCGGCGTGACCTACCAGGCAGCCGTGCTGGCCGCGCTGAAAGATGTCGAAGACGCGCTGGTGGCGCTGCGCGGCGAGCGCGAACGCCTGCTGCGGCTGCAGTACGCGGCCGATGCGGCGACCAATGCCGCCTTGCTGGCGCGGCAACGCTATAGCAGCGGACTGGTCGATTTCCAGACGGTGCTCGAAACCCAGCGCACGCAGCTCAACACACAAGACAACGTTGCCGGCGCGCGCGCCGAGCTCGGCGCGGATCATGTCCGCCTGTACAAGGCGCTGGGCGGCGGCTGGAATGCCGATGGTAGCGAGCCGATAACATCACCGACCGAATCACGGACATCCCGTTTATGAAGATTGAGACGCCTCCTCCCGTTGTTGAAACGCCCGTCACCGTTGACGCGCCACCTGCCGGGGAATTCCTGGCCGAAGCGGCGCCGGCAACCGTCGTTGCACCCGCCATTCCACCCCCTTTTCCACCCGCTGCGCCGAAGGCCGCCGGGGCCAGCCTGGCCTCGCTGCTCGACGAACCCGCGAGCCATCAGTGGTATCGCCGCCCGGCGTTGTGGATCGCCCTGGCGCTGGTCCTGCTGGTGGCAGCCGGCATCTGGTACTGGCAAGTGAGCCAGGCGGCCAGTGCCGCGCCCAGTTACATCACGCAAACGGTGGCGCGCGGCAACCTGACGCTGACCGTCACCGCCAACGGCACGCTGCAACCGACCCGCGCCATCAGCATCGGTAGCGAACTGTCAGGCACGGTGTTGAAAGTGAACGTCGATGTCAACGACCGCATCAAGAAGGGCCAGGTGCTGGTGGAACTCGACACCGCGAAATTGCGCGACCAGATCGTGCGCTCGCGCGCATCGGTGGCCGCGGCCAATGCAAAGGTTGAACAGAACGCGGCGACCATCAAGGAGACGGCGGCCAGCCTGGCGCGGTTTGAAGAAGTCGCCCGCCTGTCCGGCGGCAAAGTGCCCTCCAAGGCGGAACTCGACGGTGCCCGCGCGACGCTCGCGCGCGCCAAGGCCGACGGCGCCGGCGCGCGCGCCGGCGTCACCGATGCGCAGGCGGCGCTATCGACCGATGAGATCAACCTGTCGAAGGCCTCGATCCGCGCACCCTCTGATGGCGTGGTGCTGACCCGCAGTGTCGACCCCGGCAATGCGGTGGCCGCGTCGCTGCAGGCCGTGACCCTGTTTACCGTCGCCGAGGATCTTTCGCAGTTGCGGCTGCAGGTGTACGTCGATGAAGCCGATGTCGGTACGGTGGCGATCGGCCAGAAGGCCAGCTTCACGGTCAGCGCCTACGCCGGCCGCCGATACCCGGCTGAAATCACGCGGGTGGCATTCGGATCGACCATCACCGATAACGTCGTCACCTACCTGACCTACCTGGGCGTGGACAACACCGACCTGAGCCTTCGGCCCGGCATGACGGCCACCGCCACGATTACCGCAACCCAGCGCAAGGACGTGCTGCTGGTGCCCAACAGCGCGTTGCGCTTTTCACCTGCCAGCGCGCCGGGCGCCGCGGCCGGGGGCGGCGCCGCCAAGACTGCCGCCAAGGGCGGCATCGTCGCGAGCCTGGTGCCGCGCATGCCTCGCGGCAACACACGCGGTTCGGCCCCGGGCGGCGGCGCCAACGCCTCGCGCCAGGTCTGGGTGCTGCGCGACGATGTCGCTGTGGCGGTCGCGGTGACGCCCGGCATCAGTGACGGGCGCATGACCGAAATCACCGGCGGCGAACTTGAAGCCGGCATGCAGGTGATCACCGATCAGAAGACGGCGGCGGCGAAATGAGCCAGCCCGCCACGGCGGTGTCCCGGCAAACGGGCGCGCCCGTGCGGATCACCGCTGCGCCAAGGGTGGCGACCGGTACGCCACTTATCCAGATGCGCGGCGTGACCAAGGTGTACGGAAGCGGCCAGGCTGAACTGATGGCGCTGAAGGGAATCGACCTCGACATCAGCGCCGGCGAATTCATCGCCATCATGGGGCCCAGCGGATCGGGCAAGTCCACCGCGATGAACATCCTCGGTTGCCTGGATACCCCCAGCGCGGGCCAGTACCTGTTCCAGGGCGCGCACGTCGAGGCGCTGTCTCGCGACCAGCGTGCACGCCTGCGGCGCCGCTACCTGGGCTTTGTGTTCCAGGGATTCAATTTGCTGGCACGAACGTCCGCGCAGGAGAACGTCGAATTGCCGCTGCTATACCGCGGCGAAAGCGCGCCGGTGAGGCATGCCGCGGCGGCGGCGGCACTGCAGTCGGTGGGGCTGGGGGGCTGGGAGAGTCACACGCCGGCCGAGCTTTCAGGCGGACAGCAGCAGCGCGTGGCGATCGCCCGCGCCATCGTCACCGAGCCGGCCGTGCTGCTGGCCGATGAACCTACCGGCAATCTCGACACCCAGCGCAGCCAGGAGATCATGGAATTGCTGCGGGCGCTGAACGTGGATCATGGCATTACCGTGCTGATGGTCACGCATGAACGCGACATGGCGGCCTATGCCCGGCGGCTGGTGCACTTTGTCGATGGACAAATCGACAGCGATGCGCCCAACCCGCATCCGGTGCCGCCTGCGCCTACGCCCGCAATCACGACGGCCGCTGGGAAGCCCTGATGCTGCTCAACACATTATTTCTGGCGTTGCGCTCGATCCGGCGAAATCTGATGCGCTCGTTCCTGACCATCCTCGGCATCGTGATCGGCGTGAGCGCGGTGATCACCATGGTCACGTTGGGCAATGGCGCCACGCAGGCGGTGCAGATGCAGATCTCCAGTCTCGGCACGAA
>JBDTSU010000058.1:0-14168 GCA_039930965.1 Betaproteobacteria bacterium | reverse complement strand
GTTGCGATAGATGCGGCGGATGCATCCGCCAACGGACGTTTGTCGCCGATCCGCGCGGCGACCAACTTGATTGCGAAATACATGGTCTGAATGGGTTGGGCCATTTTTTTCTCCGTCCACTAGGTAGAATTAACGAGAGTTGCGCAAAACATGTTAACGAAGCGTTGACCTCAAAAGCAATACAATTCGGCAACCAAACGCACACGGCGAAAAGACTTCAACTTGGACGCGCTCAGAAGAATACTCGTCACCGGCGGCGCCGGTGCTTTGCTGGGCATCGCCTGGCCCGCGTTGGGGGCGGCGTCACCCGGCGCCCCGTTGTTCGCATTCGTCGATATCGACACGATCGGTGCACGAGGGGCGTACGCAAAATTTGCGGCAGCGGTCGCGCGCCGCTTCGCGACCGCGAAGATACAGCCGGAGGTCCGATTCGTGGCGGCGGTCGCGCCGATGGACGATGCCGGCGCCGGGCGCCTGCGCGAGGGCCTGGTCGCGCTTGGGCCCCGCTTGATCGTGTGTGCCAATCCCGGATTTGCAATCGTGGCGCGCAAGTTCGATTTGGGCATACCGATACTTTTCTTCTCGCCTGATGACCCGGTCGCCGCAGGATTAACGGATTCCCTGGTCCGCCCCGCGACCGGCATGACGGGATTTACGCTGGGGCCGAGCAGCACCTTTAAGCGGCAGGAAATGCTCCTGAGGCTGGTGCCGCATTGCCGGGTGATGGGACAGATCGTCGACGCCCAGGCCGTCGATGAAGGCCTGCAACGACCTTCTGCTGAATCGACAAATCCGTGGAAGCAGGTTGAACGGCGAAGATTCAGTTGCGAGACACCGGCCGAGCTTGCGGCCATTCTGCGCCGCGCCGATGCGCGCACGGTGGATGCATGGGATGTGGCCTACGTGACGGTGCCGTTTCGCTTTGCCGATGAAACCGTTCAACAGTTCAATGCGTTGAATCGACCGGTGATGTACCCGCGGCTGCGCCATGTGCGTCTGGGCGGAATGGCCGCCTTTGAGCCAAGCGTCGATGAAGCGTGGGATGTCTGGGCCTCGCAGGCGGATTCACTTCTGCGTGGCGTGCCGATCGTCGATATTCCAGTCGTGCAAAGCACGCGCTATGGATTCGGGCTGAACCTGAAAGTCTGCCGGCGGGCGGGCATTGAGCCGCCCAAAGCCCTGTTGAAGATTGCCGACCTGGTGATGGAATGAACCCGGCCGCCGCGACCGTTGCCGGCTCGCGTTCGCCCGTTCTGCGGCGCAAGTATTTCTGGTTTCTCGGCAGCTTCGTCACCCTGCTGCTTTTGTTGACCAGTGCGCCGGACGCTTATTTCGCCTTTCGTGAGAACAAGGCAAACATCGCGCAACTGCAATCGGTTGAAGCGCGGCTGGCGGCCAGCCGGGTCAGCAACTTTCTCGAGTTTCAGGAGCGCCTGCTCGCGGAGGTCGACAGGTTGCCCTGGGCCAGCGGCGTGCTGACCGACGCGGATCGTGTCTCCGAGTACGAGCGTTTGATGAAACTGGTTCCGGCGATCATGGAGATCGAGCACGTGGATGCCGCCGGAAACCGGGCAATTCGCGTGTCGCGCACCGCTCCCAACCATATCGCGGTCAAACCGAGCCCCGCCAGCGAACTCGCCATTCGCCAGGCGAAGGCGTCCGGAAAGTGGTATTCGCCGACCTACCTGCGCGAAGGTAACGTTCCCTATTCGACGCTGGCGATGGCCGTCAAGGCAGGGGCCGGCGGGGTGACCATCGCCGAGATCAACCTGAAATTCGTCGCCGACGTGGTTGCGCGGATGCGCTTCGGCGAAGCCGGACGGGCGTACGTCGTCGACAGCGCGCACAAGCTCGTTGCGCATCCCAACCTGAGCCTGGTGTTGCGCAGGATGGATGTGTCGGCCTTGCTTCCCGCGGATATGCTTGAACGCATGCAGCGGCAAGTCGTCCCACCCGGACAAAATGACGCCGTATCTGATGAGGCGGTCGGCGTGGCGCCGTCGGTGTTTTTCGAAGCGGACGGCATTGAGGGCGGCCGTGTCTTGTCCAGCGCGGTGAAAATCGAACCGACCGGCTGGTGGGTGGTCGTGGAACAGCCGTACTCGGAGGCGCTGAGCACCGTGTTCGCCACGCTCAGGCGCACGTTCGGGTTTGTGCTTCTCGGACTGGCGCTCGCGTTCGCCGCGAGCTACCTGCTGGCGCGCATGTTTGCCGCGCCGATCGTGCGGGTGCAGCGCGGCGCGGCGCGCATCGGCGCTGGCGACCTGTCGGCGCGCATAGATATCCAGTCCGGTGACGAAATCGAAGACCTCGCCGAGGAGTTTAACAAGATGGCTGCCCGGCTTGAGGACTACACCACCGGGCTGGAAAGAATGGTCGCCGAAAAGACCGCGCAACTGGAACTTGCCAACCGGCACAAGTCTGAATTCCTCGCCAACATGTCCCATGAACTGCGCACGCCTCTGAACGCCGTGATCGGCTTTTCGGACGTGCTCGGGGAGCAGTACTTCGGGCCGTTGAACAGCAAGCAGCAGGAGTATGTGCGCGATATCAACGAGTCGGGCCAGCACCTGCTCTCGCTGATCAACGATATTCTCGATTTGTCAAAGATCGAGGCCGGGCGCATGGACCTCGAGCTCTCGCGCTTCAATTTGCCGGCCGCGATCGACAATGCCCTGGTGCTGGTCCGCGAACGGGCGCATCGGCATAACCTGCAGATCAAGGCGTCCATCGCCGCCGATATCGGCGACATGGTGGCCGACGAGCGCAAACTGAAACAGATCCTGATCAATCTTTTGTCCAACGCCGTCAAGTTTTCCCACCCGGGCGGGTGGGTTTTGATAACGGCATCCCGTGGTACAAATGAAGTCATGATATCGGTCAAGGATTCGGGCATGGGGATTGCAGCACAGGATCAGGCGGCAATATTCGAGGAATTTCACCAGTTGAAGACAGCCGGCAGCGCCAAGCAGGAGGGCACCGGGCTGGGCCTTGCGCTGGCAAAACGCTTTACCGAACTGCACGGTGGACGCATCTGGGTGGAAAGCGATGCCGGCAAGGGCGCGGCGTTCACGTTCACCCTGCCGGATCGCGAGTTGCCGCCGCCGCAGCCTTTATATCACGCGTTAACACAGTCGCCATCGCAGCCATCATGACGGACAAGGAGAAACCTATGATCTTGATTGTCGAGGATGATGAAAAAAGCCGGCGCCTGATGCGCGACGTGCTGGAGCATCAGGGCTACGACGTGATGGAAACCGATCAGGGCGAAATCGGAATCGAACTCATGCGCAAGCTGCAACCGGCCCTGGTGTTGATGGATATCCATCTTCCGGGCATTTCAGGCCTGGACGCCATTCGGGAAATTCGCGGTGATGCCTCGATTGCCGCCACGCCGGTGGTCGCGGTCACGGCATCGGTCATGGGCAACGCGCGCGACAAGATCCGCGATGCGGGCTTCGACGGTTTTGAACCCAAGCCTTTAAACCTGAAGGAATTCTTGGGTACTATTCGGAGGCTGGTACCCGTCTGACGCGTTCCGGCACATCTACAACTTACTGGGAGAGGCAACATGGCAGTACCGCCGATTCCGGCCAACGACGCGGGTACGCATCCGGCCGGCACCGACGCGGGTAGCAACCCCCCGACCGGCGATATTCTGGTGGTGGATGACAATTCCGCCAACGTGCGATTGCTTTCGGACTTGCTCACGGTCCATGGTTATCAGGTTCGGTCGGCCCATGATGGCGAAAGCTGTCTGGCGGCCGTCGCCGAACGGGTCCCGGATCTGGTGTTGCTGGACGTCATCATGCCCGGCATGGACGGGTTCACGGTTTGCCGGCGGCTGCGCAGCGACCCACGCCATCAGATGCTGCCCATTGTTCTGGTCACGTCGCTGGATCCGCATGGTGAACGCGTCAAGGGCCTGGATGCGGGCGCAGACGATTTCCTGTCGAAGCCAATTCACGCGCCCGAATTGATGGCTCGCGTGCGCTCGCTGCTTCGCGTGAAGAGACTGTATGACCAGGTCGATGCGCAAGCGCGTGAATTGGCGTCCTGGAATGAAACCCTCGAGGCGCGCGTCGCCGAGGAAGTCGCCAAGAACGTGCGCCTGGCGCGATTGAAGCGTTTTGTCTCACCGCAGCTTGCCGACCTGATCGTCGCGGGGGGTGCGGATGATCCGTTGAAATCGCACCGGCGCGAAATTGCCGTCGTGTTCATCGATCTGCGCGGATTTACGGCATTTGCGGAGAACACCGAGCCCGAGCGGGTGATGCAAGCGCTGCACGAGTACCACACGGTGATGGGCCGCATCATCCAGCGTCACGCCGGCACGCTGGAACGCTTCACCGGCGACGGCATGATGGTGTTTTTCAATGATCCCGTGCCCATACCGGATCCGGCCAAACGCGCGGTGGACATGGCGCGCGAGATGCGCGACTCGGCCGTCCAATTGGCCGCTACCTGGCGAAAGCACGGTTTTGAACTCGGCGCCGGCCTGGGGATTGCCTACGGATATGCGACCCTCGGCGCGATCGGCTTCGAGGACCGTATCGACTATAGTGCCATCGGCACGGTGACCAACCTGGCGGCACGCCTTTGTTCCGAAGCGCCGGCCGGCGAGGTCTACCTTTCGCAGCGCGTCCACGCTGAAATTGACGGACATTTCAAGACTGAGGCGCTCGGGCCGATTGCCATTCGCGGGCTGGCGCGCACGCAGTTGGCGTATCGATTGCTGGAAGCGCGCGAGCCGACAATATCGTGAAGCGCTCGGTTCAGCTCGCACATATCCGCCAGCTTTGCTGCCTCGGCTATCCGGGACAGTCGCTGATGCCGGCGCTGTTGCGCGCCGTCCGGGAATTTATTGGCGCCGACTCGGCAGGCTTTTTCTGGGTCGACGCCAAGGGCGACATGACCAATCTGTTTGCCGAACGCATGCTCTCGCCGGGTCTGATGCGCCTTTACTTTGAGCGCCATTACGATGGCGCGGAACACCCGTTTCGGCAGGCGTTCCTGCAACGCGCCAGTGCATCGGAACTGGTGTCTTCCTCCAGCGCCTCGCCGGAGTTGCTGAAGACGGCGTACTACAACGACATCCTGCGCTACCTGGACGCGCACCATGTGATGTATTCCGTGATTCGCGATCAAGGGCATGCCCTGGGCCAGCTTTCGCTGTACCGGCCAAAGCGTGCGGCAGCCTTCACCGCCCGTGAGCGCGCCGCGATCCAGGACATCTCCCGTTACGTGGCCCATGCGGTCAGTTGCCCGGTCGCGCAATCCGACCCCAAGGCCCAATTCGTCGACTCGGATGATGAAGGACTGGTGGTCGTCGACAACCAGGGCACCATCATCCAGGGAGCCGCGCCTTCGCTGAAACTGCTGGCTATGGCAACGCGCGGACAATTCAGCCCGGCAAGCCCGCCGCTGGCGACAGGCGATATCGTGCCGGACGTGGTGTTGAGCCTGATGGAGCGGCTGCGAAAGGTGCTTGCCGGCCATGCCGCGATTGCGCCGCGCGAACAAGTGGAGACCGCCTGGGGCCGGTTTCTGCTCAGTGCCTACGCGCTTGGCAGTGAAGGTGATACGTTGCCGGCGACAATCGGCATTCATGTTCGCCGCAAGGAGCATGTGGTGGTGAGGTTGGCCCAGGCCATGGGGTCGCTCGATTTGCCGCCGCAGCAACGCGAAGTCGCCTTGCTGCTGGCACAGGGCAAGAGCAACCAGGAGATCAGCGCCGCGCTGAACGTCAGTAACAACACCGCGAGTTACCACGTCAAGCAGCTGTTTTTCAGGCTCGACGCGCATGACCGGGCCGAGGCGGTTGCGCGCATTCTGGGTGCGGGCTGAGCCCGGCCCGTCATTGCTTGCGAATTGCCCCGCGCCCGCGGTTCCTCCGGTATATTGGGGCGCACTTAACTTAGCGGCGCCGATTCCCTGATGCTCGACCCAAGAACGCTCTTCGTGGTGATCATTGCCACCAGCCTGCTGCTGGCAGCGTCGATGACGGTCGCCGCCGGTATGCAGTTTCGCGACGGTATCGGCAAATGGAGCGGCGCGCTAGTCCTGCAGGCGGTGGTATGCCTGCTGTACCTGGCGCGAGACATCTGGCCGGACGCGCTCACGATCATTCTGGCCAACGCAATATTTGCGTACGGCATCTCGTTGCAGGCCGCGGCGATACTCGAGTTTTACGACAAGAAGCTCCCCATCGCCTGGCATGTCGTGCCGCCGTTGCTGATTGCCGGAATCTTCGCGCTGCTGATGGACAATCTTGCCGCGCGCGTGATGGTGACCGGGGTCGGTTTCGGCGGCGGCATGCTGGCCTCGGGACTCATGCTGCAACGGCTGGATACGGGCAGCGATCATCCCGCCAGGTTGATGGTCGCCGGCGGTTTCCTGATGGCGGCCTTTGCCTTGTTTGCGCGGGCAATTGCCATGTTCATCGACCCGACCGTCATCAAGGACATCGCCACGCCGACCTTCTTTCAGGGGGCGACGTTTCTGGTCGCCTTTGCGGTGATGCTTGTCACCTCGGTCGGCTTTCTGCTCATGCACAAGGAACGTGCCGAAGAAGCGGCAAAACGACTCGCGGTCACGGACCCGTTGACCGGCACGTTCAATCGCCGGACATTCCTGGATCTGGGGGCAAGGGAAATCGCGCGCACGCGGCGGACAAAGGGAGTGCTGTCACTGTTGATGCTTGACATCGATCATTTCAAGCGGGTGAACGACAAGCTTGGTCATCAGGCCGGTGACGAGGCGCTGTAGAGCGTCGTCGATTCGTTGCACGCGACGTTACGGCGCGAGGACCTGCTGGTGCGCTACGGGGGCGAGGAGTTTTGCGTGCTGTTGCCGGGTGTCGCGCTTGATCAGGCGGCGCTGCTGGCGGAACGCGCCCGGGCCGCCGTCGAGCGCGCAGGTTTCACATTCCACGGCAAGAGCATCCCGCTGACGATCAGTCTGGGCGTCGCGTTGCTGATTCGCGACAGCGCCGAAGACATCGAACGCCTGGTCAGCCGGGCCGATGAGGCCCTTTACAGTGCCAAGGCCTCCGGTCGCAACCGGGTGGTGGTGTATCCGGAAAATTCGACAATCGCGCTGTTGTCGCGCAGCCACCGGCGTGTCGCGGGCGGCGAAACGATGGCGGACTGAGAAAATATGCAATTCGCGCGCCAAACTCAAGCACTGGCGCGACCTGCAGCCTGAAAAGGCCTGAAAAGCCGCGCCAGTGCTTGAGTTTGGCAGGAAGATCTCAAATTACCCCCTTCATCCGGTACGGGAATGACGAATCTTCGGGGGTGTCGAGAAGCTCCCGGTAATTACAGGTCCGGATGTTTGTCCGAAAGCACCGGTTCGGCGCCACCGCCGGCACCGGCGTGTGGCGCGTGCGTGCCACTTGCCACGGCCGTTTCGGCGTGCGCATTGCGGGTAAACCAGGCCTTTGCTTTCGCGCCCCATGCATCAAGGTAGGTGTACAGGACCGGCACCACAACCAGCGTCAGCAGGGTTGAGGTAATCACGCCACCGATGATGGCCCGACCCATGGGCGCCTGCGTTTCACCGCCGTCGCCGAGGCCAAGCGACATTGGCAACATGCCGAACACCATCGCCAGTGTCGTCATCAGGATGGGCCGCAGCCGTACTTGTCCCGCATCGAGGATTGCCTGGTTGCGGGTTTTGCCATCGCGAATGCCATGATTGGTGAAGTCGACCAGCAGGATCGCATTCTTGGTCACGAGGCCCATCAACATGATGAAGCCGATCATGGAGAAAAGATTGAGCGTGGTACCGGTCAACAGCAACGCGAGAAACACACCGATCAACGCCAGCGGCAAAGAGGCCATGATCGCAATCGGTTGCAGGAAGCTGCCAAACTGCGATGCCAGGATCAGGTAGATAAAGATGACAGCCATTCCCAGCGCGGCCAGCATCGCCGTGAAGGATTCATTCATCTCCTGCGTTTGACCGCCCACGTTGAAACGATACCCGGGTGGCAGCTCGGGTCCCATCTTCTTCAGCAGGGCGTCGACTTCGCTGCCGGCATCTCCTGCCGGGCGGCCCTCGACGCCGGCATACAGTGATACCCGGCGCTGCAGGTCCAGGCGCTTGACCTGCTGTGCGCTGAAGGTGGGCACAAAATCGGCGACCTGCCGCAGCACGACCATCTGCGGTGTGCCGTCGGCATTGGTGCGGCTACTGGTCATGTACAGGTCGCCGAGATCGTTGGCGATGCGCCGGTCGGACTTTGGCAGCCGTACATTGACGTCGTAGTTCTGGCCGTCGGCGGCCTGCCAGTGCGAGATCGTGTCGCCGGCGATCAGGGGCCGCAGCGCCCGGCCGATTTGCGCGGTATTCAATCCGAGGTCGCTTGCCAGTTCATTGTTGATACGGACGGCGATTGTCGGATTGGCGCCACGCTCGCTGCTTTCGAGGTCGGTAATCCCCTTGATCTTTGCCACCTCCTTCATGACACCCTGGGACAACTCGGTCAGCTTTTCCGCGTCCGGCCCGAGAATCGAAATGAAGATCGGCTTGTTCCAGCCCACCGACAGTTCGATACCGGCAATGGTGGCCAGCTTGGCGCGTATCGCCTGTTCAAGTTCTTTTTGGGACCGCCGGTGCGTGTCCTTGCGCTCGGAGAGCTTCAGATTGATGCGCGCGTAGTTCTTGCCATCATCGGTGCCGACATTGGTGTCGGCGATGACAATCTCGGGAAAGGACTTCAGCGTCTCTTCGACCTGCCGTGCCTTGGCGTCGGTATAGTCAAGGCTCGAGCCGATGGGCGTATTCAGGCGCAGGGAAATGAAGCCCTGATCGTTTTCCGGGACGAATTCGGTGCCGATCAAGGGCACGATGAAAAAACTGCCGACAAAGGTGACCAGTGCGATGATCAGCACCTTGATGCGATGGGACAGCGCCCACTTCAGCATCACGCCGTAGATTTCGTGCGCCTTCACGACCAACCGCTCGACACCGTCCATCATCTTTCCCAGCCACGGCACCCGTTTGAAGCGATCGCCCGGCGGATCGCGCCAGATCGATGACAGCATCGGATCGAGCGTGAAACTGACGAACAGCGACACCAGCACCGCCACCGCGACGGTAATGCCGAACTGCAGGAAATAGCGGCCAATGATGCCGCTCATGAACGCGATCGGTACGAACACGGCGATGATGGCAAAGGTCGTGGCCATGACGGCAAGGCCGATCTCCTCGGTGCCCTCGTTGGCCGCCCGGAAGTGGCTCTTGCCCATGCCGAGATGGCGCACGATATTTTCGCGCACCACAATGGCATCATCGATCAGCAGGCCGATGCACAGGCTCAGTGCCATCAACGTCAGGAAGTTCAGCGTAAAGCCGAATGCATAAAGCGCGATGAAAGTGGATATCACCGCGATCGGCAATGTCAGCCCGGTGATGACCGTGCTGCGCCAGGAGTGCAGAAACAGGAAGACGATGAGTACCGTCAGGACGGCGCCTTCCAGTATCGTCTCCTTCACATTGTCGAGCGAGCTCTTGATGCCGTCGGAGGTCGCATAGATCGTCTTGATCTCGACGCCGGCCGGCAGGAGTTTCTGTAGGTCTGCGACGGCCTTGCGCACGCCTTCGCCGGTCTCGACAATATTGGCGTCCTGGACCTTGAATACGCCGATGCCGATGGAACGCTTGCCGTTGATGCGGGCGATGGACGTTTCTTCCTGCTCCCCGTCGACGACCTCGGCAACCTGGTTCAAGTAAACCGGCGCATGCCCCTGGCGGGCAACGATAATCTTCTCGAAGCCTTTCGGATCCTTGATCTTGCCTTCGACCCTGACCAATTGCTCGGCGGCGCCGCTGGTAATGGTGCCCGACGGAAAATCCTGGTTCTGCGCCTGGACGGCATTGATGACCTGGTCAACGCCGACGCCGTAAGATTGCATCTGCGCGGGCTTCAGGTAGATCAACACTTGCCGTACCACACTGCCGCTGACGTTGACCGCGCCGACGCCGGGCGCATTTTGCAGGCGCTTGACGATGATTTGATCGGTAATGGTCGAGAGTTCGCGCGGATTGTGTTTCTCCGATACCACGGCGAGATTGACGACGGGTTGCTGATCCTGCCAGTCCGCGCGGCTGATCAGCGGGTCCTTGGCTTCGCGCGGAAAACCAGGCTTGATCTGCGCGACCTTGTCGCGCACTTCCTGGGTCGCGGCCGCCATGTCGGTGCTAAGGCGGAATTCCGCCTGCAGGAAACCCACGCCCTCGCGCGTCGTGGCATAGATTTTCTTCACGCCGTTGACGGTATTGAGCACATTCTCAATCGGCTTGATCAGGTCGTTTTCAACCTGTTCCGGCGACGCGCCGGGATAATTGACCGAGACGAACACGAAGGGATTGCTGACATCCGGCATTTGTTCGACCGGCAGCCGGTTGTAGGAAAAAATTCCCAGTACCAGCAACGCCACCATGACCATGGTGGCGAAAACCGGCTGGTTGATGCTGGTCTTGGTAATCCACATGATTGGTTCTCCTAGCTGGCTTTGACGGCTGGGACCGGCGCCGCCGGGGTGGAAGCGGGGAGTTTCACCACGGCCGTTGCGCCGGCTTTCAGGCCCACCATGCGTGCGCTGACCACCTTGACGCCGGACTCGAGGCCGCTCTTGACCTCCACCAGACCAGCCTGCTCCTCGCGCATGCCCAGCGTGACATTGCGTTTGGCGATTTTGCCGCTTTCAAGGGTAAACACATACGATTGGCCGGTGTCGTCGCGGATCGCGGCAAAGGGCACGACGGTCGTTGGTTGGGTCTTCGCCAGCACCAGAAGTCCCTTTGCGAACATGCCGCCTTTGAGCGCGCCATCGCGATTGGCGACCGAAAGGTAAAGCGTGATGGAACGCGAGCCCTGTTCGGTTACAGGGTTGATGCGCTCGACGCGACCTTCAAAAACGCGGTCGCTGAACCCGTCCACCTTGAACGACGCGGTCTGCCCGACTTTCACGCCGGGAATCTCGGACGCCGGTGCCGGCGCCTCGATTTCCATTTTTGCGAGGTCGACCACGGTGAACATGGGGCTGTCGGGCCCCACTTTCTCACCGCCGTTGACCATTTTCCGGGCGAGGATCCCGCTAATTGGCGCTCGCACTACCGCATCCTGCATGGCATTGCGGGCGAGCCGCACCTGCGCCTCGGCCGATCGTACCGATGCCGCGCTTGCATCAAACGTGCTGTTGGTCGTGTCAAATGCGTTCTGCGAGATGAAATTCTGTTTGAGGAGTTTGAGATTGGATTCGCGATTCTTGTCGGCAATCGACCATCTCGCTTTCGCCTCTTCGAGTGCGGCGACCTGGGCATCAAGCCTCGCCTGCAGGTCGGACGTGTCGATCTGGGCAAGAACCTGGCCTTGATTGACGCGTTCGCCCTCCCGGGCCATGACCAGCCGGACCTCGCCCGACACCTTTGATTTCACCGTCGATTGTATGACCGGGGAAAGTGTTCCCGAGAACGGCAGTGTGCGCGACAACTCCCGATTCTCCGCGATAGTCAAATCGGCCGGCGCAAACTCGAGCGTAATCTCCGTATCCGGCTTCTTTTCTTCCTTCTTGGCCGAACTGGCGCGCCAGGCAACCAGCGAACCGATAATCAGGGCGGCGGAGAGTCCGGCAACGGTCAGTTTTACCCAGCCACTGCGGCTGCGCACGGAACCTGAGGAGAGGCTGGGGGAGGGGGAGCGTTTAAATAGCATAGTGGTCTTCTTGATAGGTTCCCTGAGATGGCGACAATGTGCGCCTGTCAGGTCTGGATCGCTATTTGGATGCGACGAAACGCGCATTTGGATTTATCGGCTGGAGTCTACGCCGACGAAATGCAGACCGTGTCCCATGATCGGGGGATACGGGACTTGCGGACAAGATTGTGCACTGCATCATCGCGCGAAACTCAGCGGCAGCGCTGGCGGGGAATCGCAGCCGGATCCCAGTTCCTCGCCGCGAAGTCCAGCAGCGCGGCAGTTGTGTCGTAACGGTCTGCTACCGGCAATGGCTGACCCAGGTGATGAAATGCCGCGCACAACAACTTGCAGGCTTCCGCCGGCCGGATGGCCGGCGCCAGCGTCTGCTTGGAGAGTTTTTGCCCCGCCTCGTTCATGACGACCGGGATATGCAGGTATGCCGGCGTCGGCACGCCAAGCAGTTGCTGGAGGTAAACCTGGCGAATCGTCGAATCGAGCAGGTCGGCCCCGCGCACCACGTGGCTGACACCCTGCTCGGCGTCGTCGACCACCACGGCCAACTGATACGCGAACAGGCCATCGCGCCGCTTCAGCACAAAATCGCCGATGTCGCGTTCGAGGTGCTGGCAGCACTTTCCCTGGACCCTGTCCACAAAACAGATGGCCCCCGGCGTCGTGCGTACGCGGACGGCATTGCCGGGCAACAGCAGGCGCCTGCTGCGGCAAGTTCCGGGATACACCGGCCCATCAATGCCGGACAGCCCGGAGTCGGCAATTTCGCGGCGCGAACAGGTGCAGGCATAGGTCAGGTCGCGCGCCGCCAACTGGGCGAGCGCCGCCTCGTATTGCGCGACGCGCCGGCTTTGATAGACAACGTCGCCATCCCAGGCAAGGCCGAACGCAGAGAGGGCCTGCAGAATCTCGCCGGCAAATGACGCCTGGCAACGGGTGGTGTCGACATCCTCGATACGCACCAGCCAGGTTCCACCCCGCGCGCGCGCGTCGAGGTAGCTGGCGACAGCGGCCACGAGCGAGCCGAAATGCAGCGGCCCGGTGGGCGACGGGGCAAAGCGGCCGACATATTTCATGCTAGCCTCGGTCATTGTGTTTTGTCCGGTGCGCGAATCATGATCTATCGTATCGCCGAGCCGCTTGACTGGTGGCAGGCTCGGAAGACCGGGTACTTTGCCAGCGCCGATTTGGCGGCCGAAGGCTTCATCCACATCTCCGAATTGCATCAGGTGCTGCGAACGGCGAACAAGTACTACCGGGGCAAAACGGGCCTGTTGTTACTGGAAATTGATGAAGCCCGGCTGGATCGGAGCGTGGTACGCGAAGACCTGACCGGCAGCGGCATGTGTTTCCCCCATAGCTATGCGCCGATTCCGGTTCGAGCCATCATTCGTCATTTTGCGCTCACCGAAGACACTGGCGGTGGATTCTCGCTGCCTGATGAACTGACCGCATGATCGTCCATGATCAGATTAAGGGTGTCTTGCATTTGAAGGTGGGTCAGAAACCAGCGCAGCGCCTTTCCGGTCCGGTTGGGACGCCACGCGATCACTGCGTCACCGCCCGGTTTCGGGATCTCAACCGGCAAAATATTCAGTCGGCCCGCGCGGGACTCCCGTTCAGCCAGCGCTAGCGGCAGAAACCCCACACCCAAGCCCGCAACGTGAGCCGCGACCTTGGCCGCCATGGTTGGCAAAGTGAGTACATCCTGACCGGACAACAGGCCGACCGTACGCGGCATCAAATTCCGAGCGGAATCCGCCACGCTTACCGCGCGATATTGCGTGATAGTGGACTCCGACAGCGGCAATGGCTCCCGATTGATGGCGTGGGACGGGGCGGCGACGAACGTAAATTCGATTCGACCCAGCGGTAAGGTGGCAAATCCGCCGCCGGACGGCGCGTCGCCGGAGGCCCCGATAACCAGGTCGGCGCGCTCCGAGGCCAATGCGTCCCAACTCCCGCCCAGCACTTCAGTCAGAACCCGAATGCGTGTCCCGGAGGCTTCAAGATAGAAGTCGTTGATCAGCGGAAGCAATTTTTCTGGACCGATGACCGTGTCGACGGCAATGCGCAGTTCAGTCTCCCATCCCTTGGCCACTTGTTGAATTCGGCATTCGAGGTCGGCTGCGGCGCGCAGAAGTTGCCGGCCATCCTTCAGCAATTCATATCCGGCCGGGGTCATCCTGGCGCGATGGCCGCTGCGATCGAAAAGCAGTACTTCCAGGTCCTGCTCAAGCTGCTGGACGCTATAGGTAATGGCCGACGGCACACGATTTAGCTCCGATGCCGCCGCGGCGAAGGAACCCCTGCGGTCAATTGCATCCAGCACCTTGAGCGCATCAAGTGATAATCGCATGTTCAATAATTTCGACTAAGCTAATCAGAATAATTCGCTTGAATTGACGCTCCTACGCGCCCATCATAGCAGAGTCAAGAAAAGAAACGT
>JBDTSU010000057.1:0-14191 GCA_039930965.1 Betaproteobacteria bacterium | reverse complement strand
CCCGGCATCGGCCCGCAAAGAATTGACGTCAGCAATCCTTTGCGAAAGACGCAGGATCCCCGCCTTCGCGGGGGCGACAGCGCTTTTTGGCCGGCAAACCCCAGCACCGGCGCGCCTCCCTGGCCAAAATGTCCTGAAAAGCCGCACCAAATGGCGTTCTACAAACCTGATTACCGCAAAAAACCCCATCACGTCGACACCAGCCGCTTATGCGTCGAGATCGACATCAGGATGCCGAACCCGACCAGCATCGTCAGTATCGCCGTGCCGCCATAGCTGATCAGCGGCAGCGGGACCCCCACCACCGGCAAAATCCCGGTGACCATGCCGATGTTGACAAAGGCGTACATGAAAAAGGTCAGCGTGATGGCGCCCGCCAGCAGTCGCGAGAAGGTGGTCGGTGCGTTGATGGCGATCATCAGGCCGCGGCCGATGACGATGAGGTAGAGCGTGAGGAGCAGCAGGTTGCCGAGCAGGCCGAATTCTTCACCGAATACCGCGAGGATGAAATCGGTGGAACGCTCCGGAATAAAATCGAGCTGCGCCTGGCTGCCGTTCAGCCAGCCCTTGCCGAGCATGCCGCCCGAGCCGATGGCGATGGTCGACTGGATGATGTGATAGCCCGCGCCCAGTGGATCCTGGGTCGGGTCGAGCAGCGTGAAGATGCGCTGTCGCTGGTAGTCATGCATCATGGTCCAGGCGAATGGCAGGGCGGCGGCGGCGGCGACCGCGGCGCTGACGATGATCTTCCATGACAGTCCGGCGAGGAAGATAACGAAAAAACCCGATGAAAAAATCATGATCGAGGTGCCCAGGTCAGGCTGGCGCATGATGAGCCCCGTGGGCAGCATCAGCATCAGGCCGGCGACCGCGTAGTCCTTGATCGACAGTCCCTCTTCCTTGCGGTGGAAGTACCAGGCCAGCAACAGCGGCACGCCGAGTTTCATGATCTCGGAAGGCTGGATGATGATGCCCAGATGCAGCCAGCGCCGGGCGCCGTTGCGAATCTCGCCGAACAGCGCAACGCCGACCAGCAATATCAGGCCGCCGATGTAAATCGGGATCGCGAGGCGCATCAGCGTCTGCGGCGGAATGTTGGCGACGATCCACATGGCGACCAGCGCCACGGCAAAGTTGCGCAACTGGCCCAGCGAGCGGTCGAATGTCTGCCCGCCGGTGGCCGAAAACACCACTGTCATCGACAGCGCCGCGAGCACGATCAGCGTCACCATCAGCGGGCCGTCCAGGCGGCGGGTAAGCGAATCGAATACCCGGTTAATCAGCGTCTTTAGCGGCATCGCTCACCTGCTTCGGTATCTTGGGATCGGGATGCTTGCCCAACAGGAAAAAGTCCAGCACCTTTCGAGCGATCGGCGCAGCGGTGGCGGCGCCAAAACCGGCGTTTTCGACCAGTACCGCCAGCGCGATGACCGGCTTGTCGGCGGGCGCATAAGCGATGTACAAGCCATGGTCACGCAGGCGTTCCTGCACCTTGCTTTCCTTGTATTTTTCGCCTTTCAGCCCAAACACCTGCGCGGTGCCGGTCTTGCCGCCGCTGACATAGCCGGCGTTGGCAAAAGTGCGCGCGCCGGTGCCGCCCGCCTCGCGGGTGACACCGACCATGGCGTTCTTGATGAACTCGATGTTCTCTAGCTTGAGTGGCAGGGTTTTGGGTGATTCCTGAACAATGGCGCGAATGGTGCCGGTGGCGGAATCGGTAACGCTCTTTACCAAGTGCGGGCGATGAGCAACGCCGTCGTTGGCGATTGCTGAAATGGCGTGCGCAAGTTGCATTGGTGTGAAGGCATTGTAGCCCTGGCCGATACCAGCCGACACGCTGTCGCCTCCATGCCATTTTCGGTCCTCGGCCGCCGCGCGGGCAAAGCGTTTTTCCTTGTATGCGCGTGAGGGCAATACTCCCTTGACTTCGCCTTCGATATCGATTCCCGTGACATCGCCGAATCCCAGCAGACCCAGAAACGCGGCGGTCTTGTCGATATCCGTTTCCGACGCAAGCTGGTAGTAATAGGTATCGCAGGAAACCACGATCGACTTGTACATATCGACCATGCCATGGCCGCCCTCCTTGTCGTCGCGCCAGCGATGGTCCTTGAGGGTGAAGTAACCGGGATCACTGATGGATTGCGCAGGGGTGCGTTTGCCGGATTCGAGTGCGGCCAGCGCGAGGAACGGCTTGATGGTGGAACCGGGTGGATAGGCGCCGCGCAGGATCCGATTGAGCAGCGGCTTGTCGGGAGAATTGTTGAGCAAGTCCCAATTGACCGGATCGATGCCGTCGACAAACAGGTTCGGGTCAAAACCGGGCCTGGACACCAGTGCCAGCACTTCACCGTTGCGCGGATCGATCGCCACCAATCCGCCGCGAAACTCCGCGAAAGCCTGCTCGGCGACTTTTTGCAGCTTGATGTCAATCGTCAAGGTCAGGTTGTTTCCCGACTGCGGCGCACTGCTGGCCAGGGACCGGATCGGCCGGCCGCCGGCATCGATCTCGACCTGCCTGGAGCCTGTGGTGCCGTGCAGTTCCATCTCATAGCTGCCTTCGATGCCAAGCTTGCCGATATGGTCGGTACCCTTGTAATTGGCGGCGATGCCGCCAGCCTCGATCTTCTTCACCTCGCTATCGTTGATGCGTCCGATATAGCCGATGGCATGCGATGCCACTTCGCCATGTGGATAATTGCGGAACAGGCGCGCCTGGATATCGAATCCCGGAAAGCGATAGCTGTTGACGGCGAAACGCGCGATTTCTTCATCGGTCAGGCGGGTGCGAATGGGCAGCGATTCAAAATTCTTGCTCTCTTCCAGCAGGCGCTTGAAGCGGCGCCGGTCGCGCGGCTGTATGTCGATGACAGTGGCGAGGTCATCGAGCGCCTTGTCGAGATTGGCGACCCGTGAGGGCATCACTTCCAGCGTGTAAGCCGAGTAATTGGCGGCCAGCACTTCGCCGTTGCGGTCGAGAATCAGGCCGCGGTTGGGCACCACCGGCAGCACCGAGATGCGATTGGCCTCGGCGAGGGTGTGATAGTAATCGCGCTTGATGACCTGCAGGTACACCATGCGCCCGGCCAGGATGGCAAAGGCAATGAGCACGCATAGCCCGGCAAACAGCGCCCGCGTGCGGAACACGGTGAGTTCCGCTTCACGATTCTTGATGGCGGTGCCGATCATTGCGTTTCCGGTTTGCGCAAGCCCGCCACCGTTAGCGCATGACGGTGGTATGCGTCGGCGCGCGCCGGAAGCGCGGCAGCGTCGCGACCAGATCCATCGGCGGCCACAACACGGCCGCCAGCACCGGCGACAGCGCCAGTAGCACGCCCGGAAATTCCCGCCCCAGCGACAGGTTCAACAGCACGACGATGGCCTGGGCCAGGATCAGGATCGCACCGATATGCAAGGCCTGCTCCAGCAGGCTCAGTTGCAGGATACGCAGGCGCAATAACTGCGCCAGGTAGATCGACACCACATAGACCAGCGCGTGCTGCCCCAGCAACACGCTGTCCGCCACGTCCATCACCAGTCCGAGCATGAACCCCCAGCCCTGGCCGATGCTGCGCGGTTGGTTCACGCTCCAGTACAGCAATACCAGCAGGACGAAGTCGGGATGCGCGCGCAACAGGGCGCCGCTCCAGGGCAGCAGGTTAAGGATCAGGGCGCCGAAGATCGAACCGGCGAGCAGGCGGAACGGCGCCGGCGGGCGCATCGGTTCGTGGGAGATGGGAGAGAGGTCCATCACCGCCCTCCACGGCTGTCGCGGCGCCTGGCCGCGCTGCCGGCTTCGCGCGCGGGACGTTTTTCATCGGCCTTCACGTCCGGTCGCGGATAGTCGTGCAATTCCTGCTGGGTCAGCACCCTGACGAAGCGGTACTGGTCAGTGCCCGCGGCCGGGTTGGCGGAAATGCGTGCAAACGGAAACGCCGGATTCTTGTCGACGATGGTGACGAGGCCAACCGACAGGCCTGCCGGATAGGTGCCGTCGATTCCCGACGTGACCAGCGCGTCACCGACCTGAACGTCCGCGCCGACCGGAATGAACGGAACATCGATGGTGCCTTCGCGACCGGTGCCGACGGCAATGGCGCGCAAGCCGTTGCGCACCACCATCACCGGCACGGCCTGGTCTTTTTCAGTGGTCAGCGTGACTTCGGAAGACAGTATGCCGACCGCGGTCACCTGTCCCACCACGCCCTTGCCATCAATCACCGCCAGCCCGGCCGTCAGGCCCTGCGACAATCCCTTGTCGATAATGACCTTGCGCGCAAAAGGGTTTCGGGCGTCACGGATGATCTCGGCGACGATGCCGCGATCGCCAAAGCGTTTGTCGGCACCGGCCAGCGCCCCCAGATAGGTTTGCTCGGCGCGGACCAGCTTCGATTGCTGGCTGGCGGCGGCGAGCTCAAGTACCTCGGCCTTCAGGCGGGCATTCTCATCGATCAGTCGCGACTGGTTGGACAGGTATTCGCCCGCCCGCCGGGCAACGGTTCCGGGAAACAGCAGCGTCTGCTCGATCGGCGTGATGACCGCCGATACCCCCAGGCGCACGAACGGCAGCGCCTGAAAGCGGTGATCCGCAACCATCACGCCGATGGCGATGAGCGCGAAAAACGTCAGCCGGGCCAGCGGACTGGGGCCGCGGGCAAAGAAATTGTCCTGATAGGCGTGCATGCTATCGACCCCAGCCGTGGTGCGTATCGGCGGCGTGGCCGTTTCGCCGAGCTATCGAAACGCGACCAGGAGGGCGTTTCGATTTCGCTCCGCTACGCACTAGGCGAACGGAGTAAATGTTCATTACAGCTCGCTGGTGAAGACCGAACCCAGTTTGTCCATCTCCTCCAGCGCCCGGCCCGAACCGCGCACCACACAAGTCAGCGGATCATCGGCGACGATCACCGGCAGCCCGGTCTCTTCCACCAGCAGGCGGTCGAGGTCACGCAACAGCGCGCCGCCGCCGGTCAGGACCATGCCCTTCTCGGCGATGTCGGCGCCCAACTCCGGTGGCGTCTGTTCCAGGGCGGACTTGACGGCTGAAACGATGGAATTCAAGGGCTCTGTCAGCGCTTCGAGGATTTCGTTCGAGGAAATGGTGAACGAACGCGGAATGCCTTCCGCCAGATTGCGGCCTTTCACTTCCATCTCGCGAACTTCCGAACCCGGGAAGGCAGAACCAATGGTCTTCTTGATGTTTTCGGCCGTCGCTTCACCAATCAGCATGCCGTAGTTGCGGCGGATGTAATTGATGATGGCTTCGTCGAACTTGTCGCCGCCGACCCGCACCGAGGCGGAATAGACGATGCCGCCCAGCGAGATCACGCCGACCTCGGTGGTACCGCCGCCGATATCGACCACCATCGAGCCGGTGGGTTCGGCAATCGGCAGGCCGGCGCCGATGGCGGCCGCCAGCGGCTCTTCGATCAGGAACACCTGCGAGGCGCCGGCCGCGACCGCGGACTCGCGAATCGCACGGCGTTCGACCTGGGTTGAACCGCACGGCACGCAGATGACGATGCGCGGACTGGGGCGATACCACTGGGCGTCATGCACCTTCTTGATGAAGAACTTCAGCATGTGTTCGGTGGTATGGAAGTCGGCGATCACGCCGTCCTTCATCGGCCGGATGGCGGTGATATTGCCGGGCGTGCGGCCCAGCATCATCTTGGCGGCGACGCCGACGGCCTGGATGGTCTTCTTCGAATTCGGCCCCGCATCCTGGCGAATCGCCACCACCGAGGGTTCGTCGAGGACGATGCCTTTTCCGCGGAGATAGATCAGGGTGTTTGCGGTGCCAAGATCGATGGCGAGATCAGTGGAGAAGTACTTCGGGAAGAGCGAAAACATGTGGCCTTTCTGAATTCTTTTGCGGTCCTGCTGCAGCGCGCCCCGTTGCGCCAAACTCTACGGCGGCGACTGCCAAAATTGGGTTGGTTTTACTCGTTTTTCCCCTAGGCAAACGGAGTCAAATCGGCAAATGACCTATAATACCGTATCAACGCACCAAAAGCATGCGGAAAGCATGCGTTTTGGCGGCGCGAAGTGTGGCATCTCCGCGGTGAGTTCCGGCATGCTGTGGGCGCTTTGGTGGCCCGGCGGTGAAGTTGGAAATTCGCCCACAAACCCGACTCCTGCCGGTCATTCATGGAACTCCAACCCGACGATCTGAAACGCCTTGCGCGACTGGCGCGAATAGCCGTGTCTGACGACGAGGTCATGCTGCTGAAAGGCCAGCTCAACGGCATTTTCGGGCTCATCGACGAATTGCAGTCCGTCAATACCGGCGGCATCGAGCCGCTCGCGCATCCGCTGGACATCGTTCAGCCGATGGCGCAGCGCCTCCGTGAGGATCGCGTCAGCGAATTCGACCAGCGCAGCGCCAATCTGGCCAATGCCCCGGCACAGGAGAATGGACTGTTCCTGGTGCCGCGGGTCATCGAGTGAGGCGCGCATGTCATTGACGAAGCCGCCGCGCCAGTCGCTTGCCACAGCGTCACTTGTCTCATTACGCGCGGCGTTGGACGCGAAACAGTTATCGGCCACCGAACTGGCGGAGCACTTCCTGGCGCGGGCAGAGAAAGCCCTCTCGCTGAACACGTTCCTGCACATCGACCGGGGCCTCACGCTGCTGCAGGCGAAGGCGGCGGACGCGCGCATCGCGCGCGGCGAGGTGGGCCCGCTTACCGGCATTCCGGTGGCGCACAAGGATATCTTTGTCACGCGCGGTTGGCGTTCGACCGCGGGCTCGAAAATGCTCGCCGATTATGTGTCGCCGTTCGATGCGGCGGTGGTTGAGAAACTCGGCACCACGTTGCCGGCGGGCGCCGGCATGGTGTGCCTCGGCAAGCTCAATTGCGATGAATTCGCCATGGGTTCGTCGAACGAGAATTCCGCTTTCGGCGCGGTCAGGAATCCGTGGAATCCGCAAAAAATTCCCGGTGGTTCGTCGGGCGGGTCTGCCGCGGCGGTCGCGGCCGGTTTGACGCCCGCCGCGACTGGCACCGACACCGGCGGCTCCCTGCGGCAACCCGCCGCGATGTGCGGCATCACCGCTATCAAGCCGACTTACGGCCGGGTGTCGCGCTACGGCATGATCGCTTTCGCGTCCAGCCTCGACCAGGGCGGCCCGATGGCGCGCAGCGCCGAAGATTGCGCGCTATTGCTCGATGCCATGGCAGGCTTTGACGAGCGTGATTCGACCAGCCTGAGCTCGGAATCGGCGCATGAACCGATCCTGGCGCGGTTCGCCGCGACCTGCGCGGCGCAATCCACCGCGCACGCGCCGCTGCGGGGTGTTCGCATCGGCGTCCCGCGCGAATTCTTTGGCGAAGGATTGGCCGCCGACGTGGGTGAGAAAGTGCAGGCGGCGCTGGCGGAATTTGCCCGGCTCGGTGCCACGCGCGTCGATATTTCATTGCCGCGCACCAAGCTGTCGATCCCGGCGTATTACGTGATCGCGCCGGCCGAGGCATCGAGCAACCTGAGCCGCTTCGACGGTGTGCGCTACGGGCACCGGGCACGGGACTATCGCGATCTCAACGACATGATCGAACGTTCGCGCGCCGAAGGACTGGGCGCGGAAGTGAAGCGGCGCATCTTCACCGGCGCCTATGTGCTGTCGCACGGTTACTACGATGCCTATTACCTGCAGGCACAGCGCGTGCGACGCCTGATCGGCCAGGATTTTCAGGATGCCTTCAAGTCCTGCGATGTCATCATGGGACCGGTCGCGCCGACGACGGCCTGGACGATCGGCGTCAAATCAAGCGACCCGGTCGCGATGTACCTCGAAGATATCTTCACGCTCGGCGTCAGCCTGGCGGGGTTGCCGGGCATGTCGGTACCGTGCGGCTTCGACCGCGACGGCATGCCGGTCGGACTGCAGATCATCGGTAACTACTTCGACGAGGGGCGCATGCTGGCGGCGGCACACCGCTATCAGCAGGCAACCGACTGGCACACCCGGGTGCCGGAGGCATTCGAATGAGCGCCATTCCGGCCGGATGGGAGGTCGTCATCGGCCTCGAGACGCACACCCAGCTCTCCACCGTGTCGAAGATCTTTTCCGGCGCGCCCACTGCCTTTGGCGCCGACCCCAACACCCAGGCGAGCGCCGTCGATCTCGCGCTGCCGGGGACCTTGCCGGTGCTGAACAAGGGTGCCGTGGAACGGGCCATCAAGTTCGGTCTCGCCGTCGGCGGCGCGATTTCCCCGCGCTCGATATTCGCGCGCAAGAATTATTTTTATCCCGATTTGCCCAAGGGTTACCAGATCAGCCAGTACGAGTTGCCGGTGGTCGTCGGCGGCGAAGTTCGCATCAATGTCGGTGGTGCCGAAAAAGTGGTGCAACTGACCCGCGCGCACCTCGAGGAAGATGCCGGCAAGTCGCTGCACGAAGGCCTTGAAAGCCCGCGGGTATCGGGCATCGACCTGAATCGCGCCGGCACACCGCTGCTGGAGATCGTCTCCGAACCGGACATGCGTTCGGCCGACGAGGCGGTGGCGTATGCGAAGGCGCTGCACGGCATCGTCACCTGGATCGGCATCTGCGATGGCAACATGCAGGAAGGCTCATTCCGCTGCGACGCCAACGTATCGGTGCGCCGGCTGGGTGACGACAAACTCGGCACCCGCTGCGAGGTCAAGAATGTCAATTCCTTCCGCTTCCTTGAGCGCGCCATCCGCCATGAGATCAAGCGGCAGATTGAACTGATCGAGGACGGCGGCAAGGTGGTGCAGGAAACACGGCTCTACGATGCCGACCGCGACGAGACGCGATCGATGCGATCGAAGGAAGATGCGATGGACTATCGCTATTTTCCGGATCCGGATTTGTTGCCATTGGAAATTTCGCAGGCGTGGATCGACGACATCAGGGCCGGCATGCCTGAGCTGCCGCGGCAAATGCGCGACCGGTTTGTGGCGGAATACGGATTATCGGCGTATGACGCGGGCTGGGTCACGTCCACACGGGCACACGCAGGTTATTTTGTCGCGGCGCTGGGAGCGCACGGCGCCGGCGACCTAACCGCCGCCGCCAAACAGGTGGCCAACTGGATGACCTCGGACCTGGCGGCGGCACTCAATCGCGAGGATCTGGATATTGCGCAGAGCCGTATCGCCCCGGCATCACTGGCCATCCTGTTGAAACGTCTTGCCGACGGCACGCTGTCCGGCAAGATGGCCAAGGAAGTGTTCGGTTATATGTGGTCGGGAGAAGGCGACGCCGACGCGATCATCGGCAAGCGCGGCCTGAAGCAAGTCTCCGATTCCGGTGCCATCGAAAAAATGATCGATGACGTTATCGCCGCCAATCCCAAATCGGTCGAGGAATACAAGGCCGGCAAGGACAAGGCGCTCAATGCCCTGTTTGGCCAGGTGATGAAAGCCAGCAACAAGACCGCCAATCCTTCGCAGGTCACCGAAATCCTGAAGCGAAAGCTCGCCGGCTAGCCTGCATATTTCATGAGGGAAGGAGGCACTGCTTTAGTGCAATCCCGCGCCCGTTCATATAAGTTCCAAACAGGCTGCTAGCGCGAACTTTTGCCGGCCAGATTCTCGCGCATCAATTGCGCCATTGCATGGCCATCCGGATGCGCACCGGCCTCAAATCGGGCGATCACATTTTCCTGGTCGCGTGGCAGGCGGTTCTGCGAGAGCTTGAACTTGGCCTCGATAGAGGTAATCGCGATTTCGAATCCGACGATGGCATCGAGCAATTTCCACCACTGTTCCTGGCGCAAGGCCGGGTCCCAGGGTTGCGGCGAAGCGGCCTCGTACTGCGCGGCCAGGCGGGTGATGATCTGCCATTTCGCCTCGGCGTCGTCGATGCGCCGAACGGTGCCATGCACATGTACTGCCGCGTAGTTCCAGGTGGGCACGCCCGGCGTCTCATACCAGGTCGGTGATACGTAGCCGTGCGGGCCGTGAAACAGCGCCGCTGCCATGGCGCCATCCTGCATCGCCTCCGCATGCGGATTGGCGCGGGCAAGATGGCCGGTGAGGGTGCCCATGAAGTTGCCCGACCCGCCGCGACGCCGGTCGAGCATCAGCGGCGCATGGGTAAGGTGCAATCCGTCGGCGGCCGATGAAATGAGGGTGGCGAATCCATATTGGTCGATCAGCCGCCCGACACGCTCGCCGTCCGGCTCAGAAAAATATGCAGGAACATACATTGACATGCCGGCCGCCCCAGGGAAAAGCGCGCCCTGCCGCCGACTCAGCGCCGCGCTTCGAGGCAGGCCACAACTTTCACATTCACACCCGGCCCGCCGACATTCGGCGCGCGGCATACGTAGGACAATCCCAACGAGCACTCGTATACCTTGCCATCGCAGTTAGCCATGCCTTTTGGTCGCCCCGGGATGATGGTCGATTGCCCGACGATCTGCGTCGGCAAGTCGGGCTTGGCGGCAACGTCGCCTTTGTCGTCGAGCAGGGTTCCCGCCGTCATGCCGCCCTTGAGCTTCTTCCAGCGGGATTTCTCAACGTCATAACGGGCAATCACGGCGGCGCGATCGGTGTCCACCTTGGCGAGTTCACGGTCGAGGTTGGCGCGATCGTTCCTGGCGCGGTTGAAATCCTGTGCGAGCTGCGGCGGGGCTTCCTTGCTTTTGGACGATTTGCTCTTGCCCGCCTTGTAGAACTCCATCTCGTTTTCGAGCTTGCTGAGTTGCTTGTCGACATCCTCATTGCGCGACGCCAGCGTTTTCTTGCGCGCATCGAGCGTGGCCAGGTCCTTGTCGCGGGCCATGTCGAATTCCCGTTCAGAGCCGTAGGTAGCGATCAGTGCGTGATCCTTGAGCCGCTGCGCGGTCAGCTTCTTTTCGTGTTCCTTGCGGCGTTCATTCTCTTCGTATTGCGCCTTCAGTTGTTCGGGCGTCAGCGGCGCCTCGTATTTCTTGACCACGCTTCCCTGCTTGCTCATCTCGGTAATGGCCTTGGTCGCACACTGTGGCGGCATGGTATCGCCGTAGTGGGTGACGCCTTTTTCATCCACGCATTTGAATACCGCGTGGGCGGGCATCGCGGCCAGTGCGGCGATCAGGGAAACGGTCGAACCTAGGAAGGCAGGGTATTTCATGCGCATCAAATCTTTTTTGGTTAGTGGGCCGCGCCGTATAGTCGGCGATAGGCCTGAATTTTGGTGAGTTTATCGCTTTCGGTGCCGCGCTGCGTGAGAAACCCGACGATATCGTCAAGAGTGGCCACCGCAATGACGGGCACCGCGTACATCTGCCTGAATTCCTGGGCGGCGGACAGCACATTGCCCTCTTTGCCACCAATCTCCTGTCGATCCAAAGCAATTAGCACGCCTGCCGGGGTCGCCCCGGCTGCCCGGATCATCTCGACCGATTCGCGCTTGGAGGCGCCGTCGGTAATGACATCGTCGACGATCAGGACGTTGCCGCGAAGCGGTGCGCCGACCATCAGGCCGCCCTCGCCGTGGTCCTTGGCTTCCTTGCGATTGAAGCAAAACGGCAGGTTGTGCCCCATTTCGGCAAGCGCGATGGCGGTCGCGGCGGCCAGGGTGATGCCCTTGTAGGCGGGGCCGAAAATGCTGTCGATCGCCAGGCCCGACGCCAGCACGGCCTGGGCGTAGAAACGGCCCAGCGCGGCTAGCGACGCGCCATCGCTGAACAGACCGGAATTGAAAAAATACGGCGACAGGCGCCCCGCCTTGGTCTTGAATTCGCCAAAGCAAAGCGCGTTCTGGCGGATCGCGAATTCAACGAACTGCTGGCGAAAATCGGTCTGGGCGGTCATGGTCTCGGTGGGCATCGCGGTAAATCCCTCATAATCGCGGTTTCGCCCACTAAATTCAACCCGGGCAATCCACGGACGCGCGCAGCTCGCGCCGGCTCGCCGAGCCGCCAGGCCGATTGACCGGGCACCGCCCAATATGCGCATCGTCACCGTCAACTGCAATGGCATTCGCTCCGCCACCTCCAAGGGTATGTTCACCTGGCTGAAACGCCAGAAACCCGATGTCATCTGCCTGCAGGAAATCAAGGCAATGGAGGCGGACGTGCCGGAAGAAGCGCGGCCATGGAAGAAATGGCACGCCTTTTATCACTCCGCCGACAAAAAGGGCTACGCCGGCGTGGCCATGTACTGCAAACGCGAACCCGACCGGGTGCAAATCGGCACCGGCATCAAGTGGATCGACGCCGAGGGCCGCTACCTGCAGGCGGATTTCGGCAACCTGTCGATCATTACCCTCTATTTGCCGTCGGGATCGGCGTCTGAAGCCGCACAGGCCAAGAAATTCCGCTTCCTTGAAGTCTTCATGCCATATCTGAAGAAGCTCAAAAAGAGCGGCCGCGAGGTCATCATCGTCGGCGACTGGAATATCGCGCACAAGGAAATCGACCTGAAGAACTGGCGCGGCAACAGGAAGAACTCCGGCTTCCTGCCGGAAGAGCGTGAATGGCTGACGCAATTGTTCGACGTGGTTGGCTACGTGGACGTGTTCCGCCGCCTGATTCCGCTGCCGGACCAGTACACCTGGTGGTCCAATCGCGGCGCGGCCTGGGACAAGAACGTCGGCTGGCGCATCGACTACCATATTTGCACGCCCGGCATCGCCGCGACCGCCGAATACGCCCGCATCTACAAGGATGAGCGATTCAGCGACCATGCGCCCCTATGTATTGACTACGACTACGCGCTTTGAAAAATGTTTTCATTCTGAGTGCGGCGAAGTTTCCCGGCACTAACCGGCTCCCGCAATAGCAGAAATCCCGTCGCAGAGATCCTTCACTGCGTTCAGGATGACCCTCCAAACTTATGATCCGTCTTACCAATTTAACCCTTGCCCGCGGCCCCAAGCGACTGTTCGAGGGTGCCAACCTCACGCTGTTTCCCGGCCATAAAGTCGGCCTGATCGGGCCAAACGGCTGCGGCAAAACCAGCCTGTTTTCGCTGCTGCGCGGCCAGTTGCACCAGGATGCCGGCGAGGTCGACATGCCGTCAAAATGGGTGATCGCCCACGTCGCGCAGGAGACGCCGCAGAGCCATCGCCATGCACTCGACTACGCGCTCGACGGCGATACCGAGCTGCGCGCCGTTGAAGCCGAACTGGCCAAGGCGGAACTGGAACACGAATCCGGTGAAAAAATCGCCGAGCTGCATGCGCACTATGACCACATCGGCGGTTATGTATCGAAGTCGCGCGCCGCAGCGCTTCTGTCGGGGCTGGGCTTCAACGAGGCGCAGCAATCGCGCCCGGTGGCGGAGTTTTCCGGCGGCTGGCGCATGCGTCTCAATCTTGCGCAGGCGCTGATGTGCCGTTCGGACCTGCTGCTGCTCGATGAGCCCACCAACCATCTCGATCTCGACGCCGTGATGTGGCTGGAAGACTGGCTGGCGGCGTACCCGGGCACGTTGTTGCTGATTACCCATGATCGCGATTTTCTCGATGCCGTGGTCAACAAGGTGATTCACGTCGACAACCAGAAACTGAACGAGTACACCGGCAACTATTCGGCCTTTGAAGTGACCCGCGCGATGCAACTGTCGGTGCAGCAGGCCGCGCACCAGAAGCAGCAAAAGCAGATCGCCCACCTGCAGTCCTTCATCAACCGCTTCAAGGCCAAGGCCACCAAGGCCAAGCAGGCGCAGAGCCGGGTCAAGACACTGGAGAAGATGGAGCTGATCGCCGCCGCCCACGTCGATTCGCCGTTCGAATTTTCGTTTCGCGAGCCCGAGGCCAAGCCGCGCCAGTTGCTGCACCTGAAAGAGGCGACGCTGGGCTACGGGGATGAAAAGAGCGGTCACGACATTCTGCAAAACGTCGAATGGCGCCTGTTCTATGGCGACAAGATCGGACTGCTGGGTCCCAACGGCGCCGGCAAATCGACGTTGGTGAAATCGCTGGCCGGCACGCTGCCGCTGAAACACGGCGGGCGCTACGAAGGCCAGGGATTGAAGATTGGCTACTTCGCGCAGCACCAGGTCGAGCAATTGCGGCGCGGGGAATCGTGTCTGCAGCACATGAAACGCCTCGATCCGAACGTGCGCGAGCAGGAGTTCCGTAATTTCCTCGGTGGCTTCGATTTTCGCGGTGACCGGGTGATGGAGCCGATCGCGCCGTTTTCGGGCGGCGAAAAAGCGCGCCTGGCGCTGGCGCTCATCGTCTGGCAAAAACCCAACCTGCTGTTGCTCGACGAGCCGACCAATCACC
>JBDTSU010000056.1:0-14194 GCA_039930965.1 Betaproteobacteria bacterium | reverse complement strand
CGCAGCATCCGGCGGCGCACGGCGTGCTGCGCCTCGTGCTGGAACTGGACGGCGAAGTGGTGCAGCGTGCCGACCCGCACATCGGGTTGCTGCATCGCGCGACCGAGAAGCTCGCGGAAACACGGACGTTCCTGCAAAACGTTCCGTACATGGACCGTCTCGACTACATGTCCATGATGGTCAATGAGCACGCCTATGTGATGGCCATCGAGCAACTGATGGGTGTCGAGGTGCCGTTGCGGGCGCAATACATTCGCGTCATGTTCGACGAGATGACGCGCATCATGAACCATCTTTTGTGGATCGGTGCGCATGCGCTGGATGTCGGCGCGATGACTGTGTTTCTCTATGCGTTCCGCGAACGCGAGGACCTGATGGACGCGTATGAGGCGGTGTCCGGCGCGCGCCTGCATGCCGCCTACTACCGCCCCGGTGGTGTATATCGTGACCTGCCCGAGCGCATGCCCAAATACGAGTCGATGCCAGGCCACAGCGCGAATGCCATGAAGCAGATGAACGAGAACCGGCAGGGCTCGCTGCTCGATTTCATCGACGATTTCACGCAGCGCTTCCCGGGTTATGTCGACGACTACGAAACCTTGCTGACGGACAATCGCATCTGGAAACAACGGCTGGTCAACATCGGCGTCGTTTCGCCGGAACGCGCCCTCAATCTGGGCTTCACGGGGCCGATGCTGCGCGGCTCGGGTGTTGCGTGGGACTTGCGCAAAAAGCAGCCGTACGAAGTCTACGACCGGCTAGATTTCGACATTCCCATCGGCACCAATGGCGATAGCTACGACCGTTACCTGGTTCGGGTGCAGGAATTCCGCGAATCCAACCGGATCATCAAGCAGTGCGTGGACTGGTTGCGCAAGAATCCCGGCCCGGTGATCACGGATGACCACAAAGTGGCGCCGCCGTCGCGCGAGAACATGAAGGCCAATATGGAAGAGCTGATTCACCACTTCAAGCTCTTCACCGAAGGCTTTCATGTGCCGGCCGGAGAGACTTATGCTGCCGTCGAGCATCCCAAGGGGGAATTTGGCATTTATCTCATGTCCGATGGCGCCAATAAACCTTACCGGTTGAAAATCCGTCCACCTGGATTTGCGTGCCTGTCGTCGCTTGACGAGATGTCGCGCGGACACATGATCGCCGACGTGGTGACGATCATCGGTACGCTGGACATCGTGTTTGGGGATATAGATCGATGAGTACGACCGCAATCCTGTCCGACGCGGGCAAACGCAAGATCGACCGCGAGTTGACCAAGTACCCGGCTGACCAGAGGCAGTCCGCGGTGATGGCCGCGCTGGCCATCGCGCAGGACGAACACGGCTGGCTGCCCAACGAATTGATGGATGAAGTGGCGGCATATTTGGGCATGCCCGCGATCGCCGTGTATGAAGTGGCGACGTTCTACAACATGTACAACCTGAAGCCGATGGGCAGGCACAAGATATCCGTGTGTACCAATCTTCCGTGTGCGCTGTCGGGCGGTGTCGATGCGGCCGAGTACCTTAAGAAGAAACTCGGCGTTGACTGGAAGGAGCTGACCGCGGATGGCCGATTCTCGATTGTCGAGGGCGAATGCATGGGCGCCTGCGGCGACGCGCCGGTATTGCTGGTCAACAACAAACGCATGTGCAGCTTCATGTCGCAGGACAAGCTCGACAAGCTGATTGAGGAGTTGAAGTAATGGGCATGATCGACTACGGTCCGGACGCCCTGTTACTGAAGGGTCTCGACGGCAGCAACTGGCGGCTGAAGGATTATGAGGCGCGCGCCGGCTATGAGGCCCTGAAGAAAATCCTGCGGGAAAATGTCAAGCCCGAGGATGTCACCGCCGAGGTGAAGAAATCGGCATTGCGCGGGCGTGGCGGCGCCGGTTTTCCGACCGGTCTGAAATGGAGTTTCATGCCGCGTGCTTACGCCGGCGCCAAGTACCTTGTCTGTAATACCGATGAGGGCGAACCAGGCACATTCAAGGATCGCGACATCATCCGCTACAACCCGCACATGCTTATCGAGGGCATGATCATCGCCGCGTATGCGACAGGCGTGGAAGTTGGTTACAACTACATTCACGGCGAGATCTGGAGCGATTACGAGCGCTTTGAAGAGGCGCTCCAAGAAGCCCGCGCCGCCGGCTACCTCGGCAAGAACATTCTGGGCGGCAATTTTTCGTTTGAGTTGCATGCCCATCACGGGTTCGGCGCCTATATCTGCGGCGAAGAGACCGCGCTGCTGGAGTCGATTGAAGGTAAAAAGGGGCAGCCGCGCTACAAGCCGCCGTTCCCCGCCAGCTTCGGCCTGTACGGCAAACCGACCACCATCAATAACACCGAGACGTTTGCGGCGGTTCCACACATTCTGCGCGAAGGCGGCGAAGCGTACCTGGCCCTCGGCAAACCCAACAACGGCGGCACCAAGATTTTTTCAATCTCCGGCCACGTCACGCGACCGGGCAACTACGAAGTCAACATGGGCACGCCATTCGCGACGCTGCTGGAACTGGCGGGCGGCATGCGTGGCGGCAAGAAGATCAAAGGGGTCATTCCCGGCGGTTCATCGATGCCGGTAATCAAGGGCGACCTGATGATGACGCTCGACCTGGATTACGACTCGATCGCCAAGGCGGGCTCGATGCTTGGCTCCGGTGCCGTGATCGTGATGGATGAATCGACTTGCATGGTCAAGGCCGCGGAGCGCCTCGCTTACTTCTATTTCGAGGAGTCCTGTGGACAGTGCACACCCTGTCGCGAGGGCACCGGCTGGCTGTATCGGGTCATTCATCGGATCGAGCATGGCCTGGGGCGTCAGGAAGATCTGGACCTGCTATTGAATCTGGCCGATCAGATCCAGGGCCGCACGATTTGCGCGCTCGGCGACGCCGCCGCGATGCCGGTGCGTGCATTCATCAAGAACTACCGTGAAGAATTCGAATATCACGTGACCCACAAGCGCTGCATGGTGGCGCCCGGCGGTTATTCCACTCCGGCGCAACATCAACCCCTGGCAATGGCGGCAGAGTAGAGCACATGATCAACCTTGAAATTGACGGCAAAGCGGTTCAGGTCGAAAACGGCGCCACGGTGATGGAAGCTGCCAACAAGCTTGGCACGTTCATCCCGCACTTCTGCTATCACAAGAAGTTGTCGATCGCCGCAAATTGCCGCATGTGCCTGGTGCAGGTCGAGAAAGCGCCCAAGCCGCTGCCGGCCTGTGCGACGCCCGCGACCGAGGGCATGAAGGTACTGACCAATTCCGAATACGCCAAGACCGCGCAGAAGGGCGTGATGGAATTCCTGTTGATCAACCATCCGCTTGATTGTCCGATCTGCGACCAGGGAGGCGAATGCCAGTTGCAGGACCTGGCGGTGGGTTATGGCTCGCCCGCATCGCGTTATCAGGAAGAAAAGCGGGTCGTCGTCAACAAAAACCTCGGGCCGCTGATTTCCACCGACATGACGCGCTGCATTCACTGCACGCGTTGCGTACGTTTCGGCCAGGAAGTTGCCGGCATCATGGAACTGGGCCAGGCAGGACGCGGCGAACACTCGGAAATCCTTGCCTTTGTCGGCAAGACCGTCGATTCTGAGTTGTCCGGCAATGTCATCGACTTGTGTCCGGTCGGCGCGCTGACTTCCAAACCATTCCGCTACACGGCGCGCAGCTGGGAGTTATCCCGGCGCAAGTCGATATCTCCGCACGACGGACTGGGTTCAAACCTGGTCGTGCAGGTCAAGCAGGATCGTGTCATGCGCGTGCTGCCGCTGGACAACGAGGCGATAAACGAGTGCTGGCTGTCCGACAGGGACCGGTTTTCGTATGAAGGGCTGAATGACGAAGACCGCCTGACCCGGCCCATGATGAAGGTCGGCGACGCCTGGTCCGAAGTGGATTGGCCCGTCGCATTGCAGGCGGTGGCCGAAGCGCTGAAACGGGTCAAGGAAAGGCACGGTGCCGCATCGATCGCCGCAATGGCTTCGCCGCAACAGACCCTGGAAGAGCTATACCTTCTTGACAAGGTTGTTCGCGGGTTGGGTTCCAGCAATATCGATACCCGTCTGCGCCAGGTCGATACGAGTGCCGATGGCAAGGTTGCCGGCGCGCGTTGGCTGGGCATGAGGATGGCTGACATCGGCGCGCTGCAAAGTGTGCTGGTGGTGGGCTCAACGCTTCGCAAAGAACATCCGCTGATCGCCAATCGCCTGCGGCAGGCCGCCAAGAGGGGCCTGCAGGTCAACATCGTGCACGTGGCTGACGATGATTTGCTGATGAAGATAGCCAACAAGGCGATCGTGCGTCCGGGCGAAATGGCCAGCCTGCTGGGCGCCATCGCGAAGGCGCTCGTCGACATCAAGAAGGCCACGCTGCCGGGTGACGTGGCCAACGCGGTCGCCGCGCTGCCAGTCTCCCCCGAGGCCCGGGCGATTGCGCAGAACCTCGCCGAAAACGAAAAGACAGCAGTATTCCTCGGCAATTTTACGCAGCACCATCCGCAGTACTCGCTGCTGCACGTACTGGGACAGGAAATTGCACGATTGACCGGTGGGAGCTTCGGCCTGCTTGGCGAGGCAGCCAATAGCGTCGGTGCCGCGGCGCTGGGCATCGAGCCAGGCAAGGATGGCCTGTGCGCGCAGGGCATGGTTAGCCAGCCGCGCAAAGCCTATGTTTTGTTGGGAGTCGAGCCGGAACTGGATTGTTACGATCCCGCCAGGACGATGGCGGCGCTACAGGCGGCTGATTTTGTCGTCTCGCTGGCAACCTTTAAGGGCGCCGCGCCAGACTATGCGGACGTGGTGCTGCCGATCGCGCCTTTTACAGAGACCGCAGGCACCTTTGTCAATATGGAAGGCACCGTCCAGTCTTTCAACGGTGTCGTGAAACCGCTGGGCGAGGCGCGTCCCGCGTGGAAGGTACTGCGGGTACTGGGCAACCTGTTGGGTCTCGACGGCTTCGAGCAAGACAGCGTGAACGCCATTCGCAGCGAGATCGCGCCGGATTTGCAGGCCCTGGTCAATGCCAAGCTGAACAACACCATCAGCGGCGTCAAGGTCGCCTTTGCGGCTCCGCCGTCCGGGGTCGAGCGCGTCGCCGAGGTGCCGATCTACGCGGCCGATTCGCTGGTAAGGCATGCGTCAAGCCTGCAAAAAACCACAGATGCCCGAAACGCGAAGCGAGTCCTGCTGGCAAAGGATGTTGCGGACAAACTGGGTGTCGGAAACGGCGCAGTGGTGCGTGTCACGCAGGAGGGAAACAGCGTCATCCTGACCGCTTCAATCGACGCTGGCCTGGCGCCCGGTTGCGCAAGGGTTGCCGCGGCGCTGGCGGAGACCGCGGTATTGGGCGCAATGTCAGGTTCGATCAGCCTTGAAAAGGCGGCGTTGGCCGCCGCGGCGGAATAGGCGGGCGACGCATTCATGGACGCAATCCTGCAAACCCTCAACCAAGGCTTCATGACCACGCTCGGCAGCGAGTGGGGGCCGCCCGCGTGGGCGTTGGCCAAGGCCGTCGTGATGGTGACGATGGTTATCGTGCCGCTGCTCACATTCGTGCTTTATTTCCAGTTGGTGGAACGCTGGGTGATCGGCTGGATGCAGGTGCGCAGGGGCCCCAATCGGGTCACGTTCTTCGGCATCAAGTGGCTGGGTGGATTCGGCCAGCCGGTTGCCGACGCATTCAAGCTGATGCTCAAGGAACAAATCGTTCCGAGCGGGGCGAACCGGTGGATGTTCCTGATCGCGCCGGCGCTGTCGGTCGCACCGGCGATGGCCGTGTGGGCGATGATTCCGTTCACGCCCAATTGGGTGATCGCCAATGTCGATGCCGGCATGCTGGTGATCCTGGCCATGACCTCAATGGGCGTTTATGGCGTGATCATTGCCGGCTGGGCCTCCAACTCCAAGTATGCGTTTATCGGCGCGATGCGCTCGGCCGCGCAGGTGGTATCGTATGAAATTGCCATGGGCTTCGCGCTGGTGTGCGCCCTGATGGCCGCGCAAAGCATGAACCTCACCCAGGTCATCGCCCGCCAGGATGGCCCTTACGGCCTGCTGGAGTGGTTCTTCATCCCGTTGTTCCCGATGTTCATCATCCAGTTCATCGCCGGCGTGGCCGAAACTAATCGCCATCCGTTTGACGTCGCGGAAGGCGAATCGGAAATCGTCGCGGGACCGCTGGTCGAATATTCGGGCATGACCTGGTCGCTGTTCTTTCTCGCCGAATACGCGAACATGCTGATGGTCTCGACTTTGTCGACGATCCTGTTCATGGGCGGCTGGCTGACACCGATTCCGCATGGCATCGTCGAGCAAATCCCGGCCGGCCTGCTGCGTATGCCGTTTGATTCCGGCATCCACTGGATGCTCGCCAAGATGATGGCGCTAATGATCATCTTCGTCTGGATTCGCGCGTCGTTCCCGCGTTACCGTTACGACCAGATCATGCGTCTGGGCTGGAAGATATTCATTCCCATCACCATCGTCTGGATTGTGGTGACCGGTGTCTTGCTGATGGAGCCTTTCAATAATCTGCCGGTGCTCAACTGGTGGTTCGGAAAATAGCCATGTGGGATAGAACCAAGGAATTCCTCGGAAGCCTGATGCTGGGCGAGCTGGTTCAAGGCCTGAAGCTGACCGGGCGGCACCTGTTCGCCCGCAAGATCACGGTGCTGTACCCGGAAGAAACCACCCCGCAGAGCCCGCGTTTCCGGGGACTGCACGCGTTGCGTCGCTATCCGAACGGCGAGGAGCGCTGCATCGCCTGCAAGCTGTGCGAGGCGGTGTGCCCGGCACTAGCCATCACCATCGAATCCGAGCAGCGCGACGACGGGTCGCGACGCACCACCCGCTACGACATTGATCTCACCAAGTGCATCTTCTGCGGCTTCTGCGAAGAATCCTGCCCGGTGGATTCGATCGTGGAAACCCATTTACTCGAATATCACGGCGAAACCCGCGGTGATCTTTATTACACCAAGCCCATGCTGCTGGCGATCGGCGACCGGTACGAAGCCGAAATTGCCAAGCGACGTGCCGAGGACGCGCAATACCGCTAAGAATCCGTGAGGAGTGAGGAACAAGGTGCGATGAGAAAGCCGCAATTCAAAAAAGCCCTCGTCGCACCGCACGCCTGACACCTGACAAACAACAAAATGACCTTTCAAGCCATCACCTTTTACGTCTTTGCCGCAGTGCTGATCATCTCCGCGCTGCGTGTCATCACGGCCCGGAATCCCGTGCATGCGGCGATGTTCCTGGTGTTGTCGTTCTTTACCGCCGCGGCCCTCTGGCTGCTGATCTATGCCGAGTTCCTGGCCATCACCCTTGTGCTGGTTTATGTCGGTGCGGTAATGGTGCTGTTCCTGTTCGTGGTGATGATGCTGGATATCAATTTCGACAAACTGCGCGAAGGATTCTGGAAGCATTTGCCGATTGCCGCGACCGTTGCCATGTTGATGGCGGCACAAATGGCGCTGTTGCTGTGGGGCAGTGCCTTAAAACTGCACACCGCGTCGCCCGGCGCGCCCGCTGCCGGCGTGTCCAACACCAAGGCGCTCGGCCGGTTGCTCTACACCGATTACCTGCTTCCGTTCGAACTGGCCGCCGTGGTACTGCTGGTCGCCATGGTCGCGGCCATCGCGCTGACCTTCCGTGGCCGCAAGGACGTGAAATCGCAGGATATTGCCGCGCAAGTCCGCGTCAAGAGCACGGACCGGCTCAAGATTATTTCCATGCGCGCCGAAGTTGAGGCGCTGGAAGCGCCGAAGACCGACGACGAGTCCGGGGAGAAAAAAGCATGATTGTCCTGTCCGACTACCTGATGCTTTCGGCCGTGCTGTTTGCGATTTCGATCGCCGGCATATTTCTCAACCGCAAGAACATTATTGTGCTGCTGATGGCAATCGAACTGATGCTGCTGGCGGTGAACATGAACTTCATCGCCTTCTCTCATTTCCTGAATGATCTCCATGGACAGGTTTTTGTGTTCTTCATCCTCACGGTGGCGGCGGCCGAATCGGCAATCGGACTCGCAATCCTGGTGGTGCTGTTCCGCAATCACCGCACGATCAACGTCGATGACATCGGCACCTTGAAGGGCTGACCGGGATGCCATCCTGTTCGATGCACATTGAAATGAAGGATCCGGCATTGACGGGCGTTTCCGGGCACTTTTGCCTGGAAAGCCGCGCCAATACTCGAGTTTGATCAAAACCGACAAACCACAATGATCGAAAACAAACTCGCCCTGCTCGCCATTCCGCTGCTCCCGCTGGCGGGTGCCGTGCTTGCCGGCTTTCTGGGCCGAACGCTGGGACGCACCTTTGCGCACACCGTCACCATTTTCGGTGTGACAGCGGCATTCGTCCTGTCGTGCTTCGTATTCGCCGATGTGCAGGCAGGCAAGTCCTTCAACGGCGCGATATATACCTGGCTGGTCACGGAAGGCATCAGCCTGCAAGTCGGGTTCCTGATCGATTCCCTCACCGTGACCATGATGCTGGTCGTGTCCTTCGTGTCGCTGATGGTGCACATCTACACGATCGGTTACATGGCGGAGGATGACGGCTACACGCGCTTTTTCGGCTACATCTCGCTATTCACCTTTTCGATGCTGATGCTGGTGATGTCGAACAACTTCCTGCAGCTGTTCTTCGGCTGGGAAGCCGTGGGCCTGGTGTCATACCTGCTGATCGGCTTCTGGTACACGCGTCCGACCGCGATCTACGCCAACCTGAAGGCGTTCCTGGTCAATCGCGTCGGCGATTTCGGGTTCCTGCTCGGCATCGGCTTCATATTTGCAACGTTCGGTTCTCTGGACTATGCGACGGTCTTCAAGCTGGCGCCCAATTTCGCCGATACGCTGATCGAAGTCGTTCCGGGTTGGCATTGGTCTTTGCTCACAGCGATCTGCATCTGCCTCTTCATCGGCGCGATGGGCAAGTCGGCGCAATTTCCGCTGCACGTGTGGCTGCCGGATTCGATGGAAGGCCCGACACCGATCTCCGCGTTGATCCATGCCGCCACCATGGTGACGGCCGGCATTTTCATGGTGGCGCGCATGTCGCCACTGTTCGAAATGTCGCAGACGGCACTGTCGTTCGTGCTGATCATCGGCGCCATCACGGCGTTCTTCATGGCCTTGATCGCGATCGTGCAGTACGACATCAAGCGCGTGGTGGCCTACTCCACACTTTCGCAGCTCGGCTTCATGACCATGGCACTCGGCGCCGGCGCCTATTCCGCCGGCATTTTCCACCTGATGACACACGCGTTTTTCAAGGCCGTGCTGTTCCTCGGGGCGGGCTCAGTGATCATTGCCATGCATCATGAACAGGACATGCGCAAAATGGGCGGCCTGCGGAAGTACATGCCGATCACCTATTTCACGGTGCTGATCGGTGCATTGGCGAATGCCGGCTTTCCGCCGTTTGCCGGCTTCTTCTCCAAGGACACGATCATTGAGGCGATACACGCCTCGCATACGCCGGGCCATTCCATCGCATACCTTGCCGCGCTGGCGGGAGTGTTTGTCGGCGGGCTGTATTCGTTCCGGCTGGTGTTTTTTGCCTTCCACGGCAAGGAGCGGTTTGCCGAACATGGCCACCACGATCACGGCCACGACGACCACGCGCATCATGGCCTGCCGCCCGGCGAGAAACCGCACGAGACCCCATGGGTGGTGACCTTGCCGCTGATCCTGCTCGCCATCCCGTCAGTCGTGATCGGCTGGGTGACCATCGAGCCGATGCTGTATGGCGGATATTTTGCTGACGCCATCAAGGCCACCGAGACCATGGCGGAATTGAAGAAAGAGTTCCATGGCGCCGGCGCCATGATGGTTCACGGCCTGACTTCGTTGCCGTTCTGGCTGGCGCTCGCCGGTGCCGGCACTGCCTGGTATTGCTACATCCTCAAGCCAGAACTGCCCGCAAAGATCCGCGCCGCGTTCGCGCTGCCGGTGAGGATACTGGAGGACAAGTACGGCTTTGACCGCTTCAACGACTGGTTCTTCGCTGCGGGCGCCCGAAAGCTGGGCCAGGGACTGTGGAAATTCGGTGACGTCACCATCATCGACGGCATCATGGTCAATGGCACGGCGAAACTGATCGGCTGGTTCTCGGGCATCGCGCGCAACGTGCAGACCGGTTACGTATACACATACGCTTTCACCATGATCTTCGGGGTCTTTGTGGCCCTCACGCTCGTCTACATGAAGCTCGGCTGAGCAAAAAACCAGAGACGCGAAAAGCTAAAAAATGCAAAGCAGCTCCATCACTCTTAGCCTGACTATCTGGGTGCCGATCATCGCCGGTGTCCTTGTGTTGTTCCTGCATGGCGACCAGCAGAAATCGGCCGCCCGATGGGTTGCGCTGCTGGGCAGCCTGCTGGGCTTGGCCGTGGCCATTCCGCTGTGGACGGGTTTCGACAATGCCACGGCGGCAATGCAGTTTGTCGAGCGTACACCGTGGGTATCGCGTTTCAGCATCCATTACGCGCTGGGCGTTGACGGCATTTCCATGCTTTTCGTGTTGCTGAACAGCTTCATCACGGTCATCGTCGTGATTGCGGGCTGGGAAGTGATCCAGCAAAAGGTCTCGCAGTACCTGGCGGCATTCCTGATCATGTCCGGTCTCATGAACGGCGTGTTTGCCGCCACCGACGCCATCCTGTTCTACCTGTTCTTTGAGGCGATGCTGATTCCGATGTTCCTGATCATCGGCATCTGGGGCGGCCCGAACCGGGTGTATGCCGCGGTCAAGTTCTTCCTCTATACGCTGCTCGGCTCGTTGCTGATGCTGGCCGCGCTGATCTATCTCTACAACGTCACCAACGGCAGTTTCGATATCCAGGACTTCCACCGCGTGCCGCTGGGCATGACCGCGCAGACGCTGCTGTTTTTCGCGTTCTTTGCATCGTTTTCGGTAAAGGTGCCGATGTGGCCGGTGCATACCTGGTTGCCGGACGCCCACGTCGAAGCCCCCACCGGCGGTTCGGTGGTGCTGGCGGCGATCACCCTCAAGATCGGCGCGTACGGTTTCCTGCGTTTCAATTTGCCGATCGCACCGGATGCCAGTCACGCGCTGACCGGCTTCATGATCACGCTATCGCTGATTGCGGTGGTTTACATCGGCTTGGTCACGCTGGCGCAGACCGACATGAAGAAGCTGGTGGCGTATTCGTCAATTTCCCACATGGGTTTCGTGACGCTGGGATTCTTCATCTTCAACGCACAGGGCATGGAAGGCGGCCTGGCGCAAATGATCTCGCACGGCTTCATTTCCGCCGCGATGTTCCTGTGCATCGGCGTGCTGTATGACCGGGTGCATTCGCGGGAGATTTCGGCCTACGGCGGCGTCGTGAACACCATGCCGAAATTCGCGTTTTTTGCGGTGTTCTTCGGCATGGCCAACTCGGGCCTGCCGGCAACCTCCGGGTTCGTGGGCGAATTCATGGTCATCCTCGGCGCCATGAAGGTCAATTTCTGGTTTGCGTTCGCGGCCGCTACCACGCTGATCCTCGGCGCCGCCTATACGCTGTGGATGGTGAAACGGGTGATATTCGGCGCGGTCGCCAATGATCACGTACGCGCGCTTACCGATATCAGCAGCCGGGAAATGCTGTTCCTCGGCGTGCTGGCCGCGGCGGTCCTGATCATGGGCCTCTACCCGCAGCCGTTTACGGAAGTGATGCATTCATCGGTTGACGCGCTGCTCAAACATGTCGCGACCGGAAAACTGAATTAGCTGAAAAAGCGGAATTAGGAATAGGACGTCATGACGGTTTCATCCCTCAATCTTGCACTGGCTTCACCGGAAATTTTCCTGCTGGTCATGACCCTGATCGTGATGATCGTCGACCTGTTTTCGTCGCCGGAAAAACGCGAAGGGCGCCTGTTCTTCCTGTCGATCTTCACCCTGGTCCTGGTGGCGCTGAGCCTGTACGCACCGCTCGACGTGCCGCGCTATGCTTTCAACGGCATGTTTGTGGTGGATGGCATGGCGGTGATCCTGAAGGCCGCGATTGTCATTGCCGTGGCAATGGTGATCATCTACAGCCGCGCGTACCTGGTGGCGCGCAAACTGTTCAGCGGGGAATTCATCCTGCTCATCCTGTTCGCGACGCTCGGCATGATGGTCATGGTCTCGGCCAACCACTTCGTCTCGCTCTACCTGGGGCTGGAACTGTTCGCGCTGGCCACCTATGCGATGGTCGCGCTGAATCGCGATTCGGCCATCGCCACCGAGGCCGCGATGAAGTATTTCATCCTCGGCGCACTGGCGTCGGGCCTGCTGTTGTACGGGCTGTCGATGATCTATGGCGCGACCGGCTCGCTCGAGGTTGCCAAAGTGGCAAAAATAATCGAATTGAGCCGCGCCAACGATCCGCTGATCACCTTCGGACTGGTGTTCGTGGTGGCGGGGCTCGCGTTCAAGTTGGGCGTGGTGCCGTTTCACATGTGGGTGCCCGATGTCTATCAAGGTGCCCCCACCGCGATGACCCTGTTCATTGGCTCGGCGCCAAAGATCGCCGCGTTCGGCTTCATCATGCGCATCCTTGCCGATTCCATGGGGGGTGCGGTCGCCGACTGGCAGGGCATGCTGGTCATCATGGCGGCATTGTCGGTGGCGCTCGGTAACATTATCGCCATTGCCCAAACCAATCTGAAGCGCATGCTGGCGTATTCGACCATTTCCCATATGGGCTTCCTGCTGCTGGGTATCCTGGCGGGAACCAAGAATGGCTATTCGGCGGCAATGTTCTACAGCATCGCCTACGTGCTGATGACACTCACGGCCTTCGGCATGATCATGCTGCTGTCGCGGGCCGGATTCGAAGCCGAGAACCTGGAGGATTTCAAGGGACTGAACCAGCGCTCGCCGTGGTACGCGTTCCTGATGCTGATCGTCATGTTCTCCATGGCGGGCATTCCGCCGTTCCTCGGCTTTTGGGCGAAGCTGGCCGTGCTGGAAGGCGCGCTCAATGCCGGATATCTCTGGCTGGTGGTATTCGCCGTGCTGATGAGCGTGATCGGCGCGTTCTACTACCTGCGTGTGGTGAAGCTGATGTATTTCGATGCCCCCACCGATTCGACTCCAATCGTCGCGGCCGCCGGTTTCCGCGGCCTGCTTGCGGTCAATGCGTTCGGCCTGCTGGTCCTGGGCCTGTTTCCGGGTGTCCTGATGACGGCATGCCTGAATGCCATCCAGAGGTCGTTCTAAGAATTCGTTGACGCCCCGGGCCGCGTCCAAATTGGTCGGAATTTCAAGCGATGGTCTTCCCCATTTTGAAGGGGGTGCAGCAGGGACTTCGCGAAGCTTGCTTCGCAGGTTCCCGGCTCAACCCTCCCGACTTCAATGGGAGGAACAGACCCCGTGGCAAGTCGGACGCAACGTCATCGACAGGTTTTGTGTCAGGATAGGCACAAGTGCCTCCCATGAACGACACCCGGCAATTCCCCGACCTAACCGAACACACGCTTTCCAGTGAACGCCTTCTGGACGGCAAGCTGATCTGCGTCCAGCGTGATCGCGTGCGGCTGCCTGACGGCAGCGAATCGTGGCGAGAATACGTGCTGCACCCTGGTGCGGTCGTCATCGCCGCCTTTGTCGATGACGACACGCTCATCTTTGAACATCAGTATCGCTACCCGGTACGCCGGCATTTCATCGAATTGCCCGCAGGCAAGATCGACCCGCATGAGCCCCATGACGAAACCGCCCGGCGCGAGTTGCTGGAAGAGACTGGCTACACGGCAAACAGCTGGCGCCACGTCATTACCATGCACGCGGGCATTGGTTATTCCAACGAGGCGATTGAACTTTATGTCGCGCAGGACTTGACCCACCTCGGGCACCAGCGCGACGAAGGCGAATTCATGGAAGTGTTCACGATGTCCTTCGGCGAGGCCATCGAAATGGTCGCGACGGGAGAGATCACGGACACCAAGACCGCGTTCTCGCTTTTATGGCTGGACAAATTCCGCCATCGCCTGCCGGCAGGCCCGACCGTATGAATGCAGACGTCTACGATCTCGCCATCATCGGCGGCGGGATCAACGGCTGCGGCATCGCCCGTGACGCGGCAGGGCGCGGCCTGAAGGTATTGCTGGTCGAGCAGGATGACCTGGCATCGGCCACCAGCTCGTGGAGCTCCAAGCTCATCCACGGCGGTCTGCGCTACCT
>JBDTSU010000055.1:0-14202 GCA_039930965.1 Betaproteobacteria bacterium | reverse complement strand
GGCCTGCGCACGCGTTTCAAGGGACTGGTCACCGGTACCTCGCGGTTCTATGTGATGCCGATCGATTCGGTTCCGCAGTATTCGGCCAATGCGGCCTATGTCGACATCACGATCACCAGCGATTCGGACGCGTACCTGCAGGATTTCGAGTTCGTCAATCCGACAGGCCTCGCCCTGATCGCATATCAGGTCGACGGCGAGCGGCACCAGCGCTGGATCACCAACAAGTCCGATACCTGGGACTCGCTGTTCACGGCCCGGATGTCGGACTATACGAATCCGATCGCGACCTACACCGCAACGGGGGCCACCACCAGTTTCACCAGTGAGGCCGTCGATCTGGGATCGCTGCTCACCGGTGACTGGACGCTCACTGCCAACACGACCTTCCTTTCAGGCTCGGGCAGCCTTGCCCTGCAGACCAGCCCGGATGGGTCGGCATGGACCAGCCGTGCCTCGCCCTACACGGGGGTGTCGCGCTACCTGCGGGTGTACCTGAGCGACGCTTTCGGTGGAGCCTTCCACGTCACCGCGCCGCCGTCAATTTCGCTCGCGGCCGTCTCTCGCAAGGAATCCGACGGGCCGGTCACCAGCAATGCCGGCAGCGCAAAGACGATATCGCTCGCCGGGAAATATTTCAAAGTCGTGCGCATCACCATCACGCCGCGCGGCACCGTCGCGCGCATGAGCACGCTCAACAACATCGTGCTCTCGCTCTCCGGGGCGAACAGCTTCGACGTGTACCTGTTCGACCAGGCCGGCACGCAGGTCGCGTCCGATTTCAATTGGGATTTCGAAGGGGTTTAAGACATGGCCACACCTGCCTACACGCATTTCGATTCGGCCAACCCGGTCGGCACGCAGAACGGCCCGGCGGCGATCATCTCGATGCTGAACAACCTGATCGCCGAGCGCAACCAGTTCTTCACCGGCAAGGTCAAGGATTTCGTTTTCGAGCGCGCCAACGGCGCCGGCACGGCCGACGATCCGCAGTTCTTCTTTTGGAAAAACGCGACGACGAGCATCTGGTTCCGCGCGACCAATACCTGGGTGTCCGGCAAACTGACCACCCAGACGTGGGACTGGTCGAACGACGCCGGCGCGACCTATGCCAGCGTGTTCGCCGCCGATGCGAACACCTTCGATGCCGCCTACAACATCACCGCCAGCACGCTCGGTTCGAGCTTCGGCATACTGGTGATCGAGGCGATCGCCAAAGTGCGCAAGGTCATCGCCGACCTGGTCGCGCACCTCGCCGGCAGCGGCACCGGCGTGCACGGCCTGGGCAGCATGAGCACGCAGAATGCGAACGCGGTCGCCATCACCGGCGGCGCCGTCAACGCGACCGTCGGCGTCACCACCCGCAACCTGGCCGAATTCACCCGCACGACGGAGGGCCGGAATACTTACGCCCCAACGGCGGCGGCGGCACAGGCGATCGATTGGGCGCTGGGCAGCTCATTGCTCACGACCAACGGGGTGAACGTCCTGTCGTTTGCCAACGTGCCCGCGACCGGCATGATCGCGAGCCATATCCTCGATACCAGCAATCACAACAACACCACCTATCCCGCCGCCGTCGACTGGGGCTTAGGCGGCAAGCCCGGCATCGCCGGCCGTGCACTGGTCTCGCTCGTCACGCTCGACGGGGGCGCGAAGGTATTCGGCGGCATCATCTGGCGGGCCGTCTGATGATTCACCGGATCGCTCCTCCCTTTGGAAAAGGGAGACCGCGAGGGATTTCTCGGTCGTCGCCAAGCGTCGCTGCGGGCGCCGGAGCGCAGACATGCTGAAGGGGCTGGCCTCACGGCTGCGGGCGGTGGTGACGCTGGTTATTTCGGCCACGCAGGCCGGGCAATATAATCTCTTCACCGCCGCCGGCTCGCCCGCGAACGCGGTCGATATCTATCTCACCATCAACACCGCCGTCGTGCTGCAGGCGGGGCTGATCGGCACCGGCTTCGCGGCCGGCTCCACGATCACCATCGTCAACAATGGCCGCATCGCCGGGGCCGCCGGCTTCGGCGCCAACGGCGTCGGCCTCGACGGCAGCAGCAATTACCTCGCCGGCATCGCGCCCGGCAACGGCGCCCACGCCATCGAGACCAATGCGCCCACGCGGATCGACAACACCAACGGTGAGATATTCGGCGGCGGCGGCGGCGGCGGCGCGGGTGCGGCCAATCGCCTCCCGGTCGGCGGCCCGTACACGTATCGCGCCGGCGGCGGCGGCGGCGGCGGCGGGCGCGGCTATAACAACGCGGCCGCCGGGGCAGGCGGCGTCTCGGCGGTGTCCGTGTTCGAGAGCGGATTCGCCGGCACCGCCGGCTCATCGAGCGCGGTCGGCGTCGGCGGCCCGTGCAATACCAATGCCGGCGCCGGCGGCGGCGGCGGCGATTGGGGCCTGGCCGGCGAAGGCGGTGCCGTCGCCGCGCAGGAGGGCAGCAACAATTACGCGGGCGGTGTCGCCGGCCAGGCCGTGAAAACCAACGGTGGCGGCGTCACCTGGCTGGGCGGCAACAACAGCGGACAAGTCAAAGGGATCGCCGCATGAAACCAAGGGAGGAGACATGAAACCAGGGGATCAGACATGAATCGGGAAGACGAACTTTTCGCGCGCGTCATCGCGCAGCAGCAGCAGATCACCGCGTTGCACACGGCGCTGGCGCGGGTGAAAAAACACCTGGGCCCATCGATTGGCGACACAAGGCTCGCCGATATCGACACAAGGCTCGCCGATATCGACGCAATGCTCGCCGATATCGACGCCGCGCTGGAGATGAGCGAGCCCGCCAGCCGCGCCGAATTCGAGCTCGCGGTGGCGCTGGCGACGAAGGCGCGCACCCTGAGCCTGCGCGCCGAGCTGACCGCCGTGCATGAGAAGGAATTGGCGGCAAGGGATGCGCACATTGCCGAGCTCACGCGCGCGCAAGGCAAGCGATCGTGACAGAGCGAACCAGGAACGTCAGCGGCAGCAGCGCCGGGCCCGCCATCGACCGCACCGGCATGCCGGTGATCGACCCGACCCTGAACGTGATGGCGCTGGTGCAGGCGGCGGTGAAAGCGCAGGAAGATTTGCGCCAGGCCGACCTGAAATTTAACGATGCCCAGTTCCGGCACCATACAGAAATGGCCTTGCTGCGCGCGACCTTTGGCAAGGACATCCGCGCCAGCGACCTGAACGCGGCCGAGAAAACGCGCCAGGTCGATGTGCTGGCCGGCACCGCTTCGGCGGCCGCGCTGGCCACGGCCGTCTCGGCGCTGCAGGCGACCTCGGACCGCAACGCCGAGACGCTGCGCAATCAACTGAACGCGACCGCGGCGACGATGGCCAAGCAGACCGCGGACGCCGCCGCCGCGACGCAATTGCAAACCGACAATCTGTTCCGGCGCACCGATGAACGCGTGGCCGCGCTCGAGCGCGGCGCCGCCACCGGCGCCGGCCGGCAGAGCGTGGCCGATCCGCAGACCGAGCGGCTGATGACGCAGATGGAGATGTTCATGGCGGCACAGGCCAAGGGCACCGGCAAAGCCGAAGGCGTGAATGCGAGCTGGGTGATCCTGCTGGGCGCGGTGTCGCTGGTGGGCACGCTGCTCGGCGTCGCCAGCTTTATCTATTCGTCCAACCGCGCGCCGGCCACGGCGCCGCAGACCACGCCGCAGATCGTCTACCTGCCGTCGCCGGCCGCGGCGGTGGTGCCGCCGGCGACGCCGTCGAAATAACGTCCGCGCGGCCGAGGATTCCTGATGCAAGATCAGCCGTATCGCAACAGCCGGCTCAATCTGTTGATCGTGCTGGCCTTCCTGATGGTGTTTTTCTGCGCCGTCGTCGCCATCTGGATGACCAGCATTCCCGAGTACGCGAAAAGCATCGTGACGTTTTTGCTCGGGCGCTATTCCGGCTACGTCGACAATATTTATTCGTTCGAATTTGGCACCACCCGCGGCTCGAAAGAAAAGGACGAGGCGATCAGCAATCTGGCCGCGGCGTCACCGATCGCGCCCAGCGTCGTCACCGCGGCGGCGGTCGCGGCGGCGACCGGGCTGGCCAAGCCCGCCGCCATCGCACCGGGGGCGCCGGTCGAGGTAGTAGTGGAAAACGTCGAGGCCATCCCGGTGCGCGATATCGCCAAGGACCCGCCGACGTAACCGCGTTGAAAAGCAGCGCCGCCCGTCGCCCCCCTTTCGCTTTGTCACCCCTTCGCGATCGGAGAGCATGGGAGCGCGGGTGGCCGCTGCCCATTTATTCATCACGAAAGGAAAAAATCATGAAAACAATTCTCATCCTGTGTGCGCTGGCCTTGCCCTTGTTCTTATCCGGCTGCGCCGGTCTCGGCCAATCCAACATGAGCGCCGATCAGCTGAAGGAACTGGCCAAGGATAAATCGATCGGCGTGATGACCAACGAGGTCGCCGGCATCTGGGGCACGCTGAAAAATAAAGTCGTCACCGTAGATAAGAGCGTGCTGGTCGACGGCTCCGTCACCGTCGCCCCCGATGGCTCGGTGACGATCACCAACAAGCCGAAGGGCACGACGATGACTATCCCGCCGGTGACGCAAATCCCGGTGCCGGTGGTGATCGTGCCGGTCGTGCAGTAATTTTTATCCCCCCACGGAGAGCGCCATGGAAAGAATCGCAATCGATGTCAACGTACTCGTCCGCTTTGCCGACGACGGCGATGTACGTGCCATGAAACAATCGTTGGCCCACCAGCACCACCTGCTGCACGAGGTATTGCTGGCGGTCGCGCAACAGACGGACCCGGCCGTGATCAGCCAGCTCGCTGCGCGGCTCAAGGCCTCCGGCGATGCGCTCGCGACCGCCACCGCTGCCGCCGCCGCACCCGCAACACCCGCACCATCCGCAACACCCGCTGCCTAGTTTTTCCCACCGCAACATCCACTGAAAGGAATCACCATGAGTCAAGCAGAGATCGACACCGCCCTGGCCGCCCTGACCGTCCAGGTCACCGCCAACACCGACGCCGCCGCCGCGGCCGTCGCCGTGATGAACGGCTTCGCCGCGCGCGTCGACGCGGCCGTGGCCAAGGCCATCGCCGACAATCCGGACGTGACCGCCCTGCAGTTGCAAGGCATCACCGACGAAACCGCCGCGCTGAAGGCCTCGGCCGAATCGCTCGGTGAGGCCGTCGTGGCCAACACCCCGGCCGAAATGTAGGCGAAGCGTAGGAAATGGCACGCGCCCGCCGGTGACGGTGGGCGCGTTCCTCAATCTTTCGGAGTTCATCATGAATTTGCTCTGGCTCGTCGTGCTCATCCTGGTCGTGCTGGCCATCGTCGGCGCGCCCGGCGTCGGCGCGTTCAATCACAGCTATGGCTACTATCCCTCGGGCGGCGTCGGCTTGATCGTCGTCATCCTGATCCTCGTGTTGCTGCTGCGGTGAGCCCTGCGGTGAGCCGTATTGTGCTGCTGCTGGCGCTGCTGCTGATCGCGCTGATCGCGGGGCCGGCGTGGGCGCAAGGCATTTTCGATTTTGCCAAAGCCGCCTGCCCGCCCACCTGCATCGGCATCACGCCCACGCCGCCGCTGGTGCCCTCGGTCATTCCGTCGCCGGTCACGCTGCCGGCCGGGGGCGGCGTGCCGGTGGTGATCACCAGCATGAGCGCCTCGCACATCAGCGGCTGCTTCGATAACGGCCAGCTCTGCGTGCATCATTTGCCGGTGACGATCGACGCGGTGAATAAAACCGCGACCGGCAAATGGGGCAACGTGTATTTTGTCTTTCCGCTGAAACCATGAAATCGATTTTTTACCGCGACGGCTATAAGTACACGCTGTCCTCGCCGTTCGTGGTGCAGACCGAGATCCGGCCGGCCGAGGCGATTGACACCGACTTCGTTTCGCTGCTGCCCGATGGCCTGTTGAAAATCCGGCCCGGCTATGCCTGGGACGGCGCCACCAGCGCGATCGACACGCCCGACGTGATGCGCGGCGCGCTGGTGCATGACGCGCTCTACCAGCTGATGCGCGGCGACTGGCTCGATCGCTTTCGCTGGCGCGATGCCGCCGACAAGCTGCTGCGCACGCTTTGCCTCGAGGACGGCATGCCGCACTTTCGCGCCGAATACATTTACCAGGGCGTGCACCTGCTGGGCGACCCGGCCGCCGATCCCAAGATCGAGCACCCGATCCTGCAGGCGCCGCGGGATGAATAATCGATGACGCCGCAATATTTTCTCCAGACCGCGCTGCTGCCGGCGCTGGCGCTGCTGCCGCAACCGATGAACAGCGTGGCCGGCCGCGCGATGGTGATCGCCATCTGCCTGCAGGAGTCGCGCCTGATCCATCGCCGGCAGATCGGCGGGCCCGCGCGCGGCTATGCGCAATTCGAGCAAAGCGGCGGGGTGATCGGCGTGCTCACGCACCCGGCCACGCGCGCGCCGATCCGCGCCGTGCTGGGGGCGCTCGATTACGATCCGGCCTCCGGAGCCAAAGCGATGCACATCGCCATCGAGCACAACGATATCCTCGCCGCCGCGTTTGCCCGGCTGCTGCTGTTTTCGCTGCCCGATGCGCTGCCCGCGCGCATCGACGCCGCCGACGGCTGGCGCCAGTACCTGAAAGCCTGGCGCCCCGGCAAGCCGCATCGCGAGACCTGGGACGCGTTTTACAAAGAAGCCTGGCAAGTCGCCTGAACCGAACCCCGGAGGAAAGCTGATGAACGACGATTTTCACAAACCTTATACCTGGCACGACTGGCTGGCCCTGCTGGCCGCGGTGGTCACGATCGGCGCGGTGATGTATTACGGCAGCGAGTACCTGGCCGCGGACCGCACGCCGGCGGCGGTGCCCGCGTTGACCGCGCCGGCGCCGAAAGCGGTGGCCACCCCGGCCGCGCCGGCCGCGCCGGAGAAGCCGGAGACGCGGGTGCTCGGCTATCCGATCGGCGCGCCGCCGGCCGCCGGGAGTCCGGCGCCGGGCGAGCCCGCGGTGGTGCCCGGCGTCGGCATCAATCCGCACCCCGGCGTGTATCCGCCCGGCTGGGGCCCGTGCCCGGCCGGCACCAACAGCTACGGCCCGGGCGGCGCGTTCGGCTGGGGCTGCCCGATCGGGACGAAGTGAGCGGGGAGATCCCGCCGGAATCGATCACGGCTTGAATCCCGCCCGCGTGCGGGCACGAATGAACCGGGGCCCTTGTCCAGACAAGGGCCCCGGTTTTTTTTTGTCTTAAAACGCGTCTACGCCAGATCGGCCGCCAGCCCATCCACCGCATCGCCGGGATCGTGCCACCTGATCCCATGCTTGTGCAGCAGCCAGCCGATGCCGATCGCCAGCATGTAGGCGCGGACGGCATCGGGCATCGGGCGGCGGCCATTGCGCCACTCGCCCAGGCGTGAGGCGGTATACGCCGTGCCCAGCTCCTCGTTGAGCTGCCGCAGCGCCTCGGCCTGATCGAGGCCCGGCACGCATACCACGGCCTGCCAGGCCTTGATGATGGCGCGATTACTCATGCGCCGCGATACTCCGCAGATGGGCCGGTACGTGCTCCAGCACTTCAGGCGGCGCCATGAGATCGCCGCCGTCGGGATTGCCCTGGCTGTACTGGATCATAAGCTCGGCGGCGCGGGTGGCGGCATCGTGCGGCGTGAGACCACAACGAGCGCCCTGATGCCCGCCGCCGAAGCGGCCGGACACGGTTGAGATATAGCCCTCGCCACGGGCTTTTATGATTACGGTTGTGCGCATGGTGCCTCCCGCTGCGCGTCGCGCACTTGTTGATCGATGCCGGCGGCAATTTGTTGTAGGTAGCGCATATCGGCCAACATCGACTGCGCGCGCGCGATGGCGTTGGCGCGGTCGCCGATAGCTTGAGTGGCAGAGAGTAGATCGTTGCTGTACCTGCGCATCGTGCGCTCGATGGCGTACCGGTCAAATTCGATTGTCATGATTTTCTCCAGAGTTGTAGAGGCCGGTTGCCCGGCCCGGTGGGATTAGAAACTTGCGTTGGCCAAGTAATCGTCATCGAGCGCCGCGCCAATGTGCGCCCAAGCATCATCCTCGCAGTCGTCGGCCAGATCGGCCAAGATTGCCGTGATGTTTTTTGGCTCGCGGATCGCGCTGCGCGCCTCGGCGTAGCCGCCGGAGTTTCCCACCCACTTAACGTAGGGCGAAAGGACAATGATTTTGTCGGCGTAAACGCGGGCGATGTACTCGCAGTTTTCGTAGATGCCGACTTGCACATCGCGGGTGATGGTGTGGAGGGGTTTGCTCATTTGTGGCTCCTTATCGGCTCTCAGCGCCGGGATGCTGCTGGATCGGGTCGGTGATCCAGTACCGTGTTGCTATGTCTTTACTATCCCACGATTGGGATATGCTGTCAATGATTCGGTGAAAATATATTTCGCGCCGAAAATCGAAAGTTGGCACGCTTATTTCCGGGCACCGCCGCGGCACCGCTTCGCCTCCCGCTTCGTCTTCTGCTTGTGCGCCTTGACGGTGAGCCATTGCATATTGGCCGGCCGGTCCGCGCCGCCGCATTTCAGCGGGATGATGTGATCGACTTCACGGCCGGGGCAGGCGCCGGCCGCCAGGCCGGTGACGGGGCAGGGATGCGCGCGGCGGAATTCGCGCACCGCGGCGGCGCTGCGCGCGGCCTCGGCCTCGAGGGCCAGCACCAGCAGCAACACGGCAAGCAGGATTCGCATTGCCGTGTAACGCGCCGCGCGGCAATCGGTTAACGCGCCTCCTGGCGGTCCTGGCGGTCCTGGCGGCGGTTAAACAGACTTTCCGCGAGGCCCATCGGCTCCTCGGCGATGACGCCGGCATGCGCCATCCGGGCCGCGTTCTGCGCGATGATCTTGTCCAGCCGGCGGTTGGTGCCCATGATCAGGAACGGCACCAGCATCCACAGGATGGCGAGTACCAGGAGGAACAGGGTGGCGATCAGGCTGACGCCGGCGAGTGCGGTGATGTTCATGCGGCCTCCTTCAGGTTGTTGAGTTTGTCGGCGAGATCCTCGGCGCTCGGATTGTAATAGGTCATCAGCTGCTTCAAATTGCGATGGCCGATCATGCGCGCCAGCTCCAGCACGTCGAGTTTTTTCGCCAGCCGCGTGACGGCCAGGTGGCGCGAATCGTGAAAGTGCAGATCGACGATGCCGGCCTTGGTGCGCGATTTGCGGAAATGGATATCGATCTGCTGCGCGGTGACGCCGAACGGCCCGTGCGCTTTCCACAGCCGCTGCGCTTCCGCCGACAGCGGCACCTTGCGGTCATCGCCGTTCTTGGTCTTGGTCAGCAGCGCGACCGGCCCCTTGACGCTGGCCGCCGAATCGAGCCCGACAATCTCGCCCAGCCGCATGCCGGTCTCGATGGCGAACAGGAACGCGACAAACACCTTCGAGACGATCGTCCTGCCGTGGTCGCCCATGACCAGCCGCAGGCGCTCGATTTCCGCATCGCTCGGCAGCCGGTCGCGCTCGGCGCCCTTGGGCGGCCGCTTCACGCCCTTCATGGGGTGCCGCTCCAGGAGCCGCCATTCGTTCATCGCGGTGGTGAAGACGCCGGACAGCAAATTCCACTCGCGATTAACCGAGGCATTCGAGACGCCGGGCACCTTTTTCCCCTGGTCGTTTTCGTGGCCGGCCAGGCGCCGGATACGCCATTCGGCAATATGTTTTTGATCCAGCAGCCGCAGCCGCACCTGCGCCAGCGGATCGCGGCCGATCAGGGCCAGGCGGTTCAGTTCCCATTTTTGGCCGCGATGGGTCGGCGAGACCTCGCGCGCATAACGCGCCAGCAGATCGGCGACCGGGATATCCGGCACCCGGCCATGCCTGCCGCTGATGATGTCGGTCTCCAGCTGGTTCGCCCAGACCTGGCCCTCCAGTTTGGTGCCGAAGGTACGCGATTGCGAGACGCCGTTGCGGCGTACCTGGAAGAGATAGCCGTCTTTTCGCTTGGTAAAGGTTGCCATGATTCGCTCCGTTTTTTGTCCGTGATGCAAATTTTGTCCGTGATGCAAATTTTACGGCCGTTTCCGTCCGTGATGCAAATCGTGCTGCAATTTTGATGCAATGGCCTGCGGTTCTGTGCGTGTTTCTGCTTGTAGTATAGCAAATCTGCACGAAATGCAAAGGACTATTTTTAGGCGAAATAGGACTCGTCCTCATAGTGCAGCAGGGGCGATTTGATGCAAATGATGCAAAAAAAAATGGCCAGCGAGTGCTGGCCATTCTGTAAGGTGGTACCCGAAAGAGGACTCGTTCTACATAGCTAAATTATGCATTTGATGCAAATTTGATGCAAGCAATTACGGGGGGCTTTTGTGGGCTTCGGCCCAGGCGGCGATCTCGCCGGGTAGCCAGCGCTTCATCTGGCGCGCGCCTTTGCCGAACGAGGGCAGGATGATGGGCTTGGGGAAATCGCCGCCGACGCTGATGCGCTTCGCGGTATCGTCGGATGACTGAAAATACAGGGCGATGTCGTCGATGGTCCAAAGGGGGTCGATCATGATGGGCCTCTTTCCGGGGGGTTGGCGTTCGCGATTTTCAGCAGCACGTCGGCATGGCAGGGGGTGCCGATCGGGCACCAGCAGGCGAGGTTCTTGCCGCGCAGGTAGTGATCAATGCTGTCTCGGCGAAACATGAAATGCCGGGTGTCGTTGAGATTGGCTTGCTCGCACATCGCGCGGAAACGCTCTACCGCTGTTGTCGCATCGGGAACGCCAAGCATGCCAATGCGGAACGGATTGCCGAACGGCGTAGGGCGCGATACCTTCACCGTGTTCGGCGGCATCTTCCAGCCCGCGGTGCGTTTAAGTTGGATGCGATCAACCATTCCGATACGCCTGCAGAAAATCCGGGCACGCCGGCACGCGGTTGTTGTTGTCGCTGGCGCTGAAATGCTCGGCGCCGATCCAGTCGGTGGCCAGCATGCATTGTTCGTCGGTCCAGGATTCGATGACCGCCATCGATATGGGCTGCAGGTCGACCAGCATCGTGAGCAGTTCGACGTTGCGGTTGCTGCGCACAAAGGTCTTCATGCGTAGCGCGATCCAGCCGGGTGATCGGGGGTCGCCGTTTTTCATCTCGCGATCCCCATGGCGTTGCGCCATTCGGTATCGCGGTGTTCGGCTTCTGGGTCGATCTTTGCCCGCGGCTCGCGGTCGCCCACGTCCCACGAGGCAATGTATTGCTGGCAGGCGCTGCAGACGCCCTGGCCTTTGCGGTAGTCGACGCGCAGCCAATGGCATGGGCCGCGGTCGGTGAGGCATGCGTGATTGTCGTGGCAGCCACAGCCGATGCAGCTGGCGATTTGCGGCGTGCGCTTCGGCGCGCTCATGTCCGCACCCCTTTCGCCGGCGGCGTCGGCGCTTTGATCGCGGCCGCGGTTGCGGCCTTCGCTTTATCTTCCTTCACCAGCCGCGCGCGGATGGCTTTTTGATCGATCCCGTAGCGGGAGAAGAGGGCATCGAGGGCTTTGAAATCGTCCGGCGTGCCATAGCCGCCGTTGATGATCGGCTCGTGCGCGCAATCGAACAGGAATCGCGGGATGGCCAGCACCGGCATCGCGGCGATGGCCTGGTCCAGGCCGCTGCGCAGTTTTGGCCAGTTGCTGTAATCCGCATTGGGCGGCAGGTAAAGATCGACGATCATGTCGGGCGCATCGTTGGCATCGAGCGCCGCATTCACCGTCATCTGCGCCAGGCGCCGCCATTCCGGCTCGCTCAATCCTTCGGCGATGTGGCCGCGCACGGCGAGGTACGCCTCGCTGCGCACGCGGTCATCGAGATCTTCTTTCGCGTGGGCCTTCGCGGCCGCCTGCTGCATCGATCCCTGCAGCTTGTTGGCGGGCGCCGGCGTCTTGATATCCTGCGCCTTCAGCACCGCCTTCACCTGCGCGAGCGGAAACACTTTGATGAATTCATCGCGGTCCGGATGCCGCACCATCACCGGCGCGATTTGCTTGCCGATGAGCTTGCCGTAATCCTTGCCGGCCTCGTTGCAATATTGCTGCGCGCCGACGTATTCGCCCTTGGCGGCGTGCGGGCTGTAGCGATCGGGCAGGATTTTGCGGGCATCGTTGCCGGTGATCACCGTGAGCCCCTTGGCGGTGAAGGCCTCGGCCTCGCGCTCGAAATGCGCGCTGCGCTTGGCGTGAAAACATTTCACGTCGGTGCAGACATCGGCGCCTTTCACATCGCCGAACAGGTCGGGGTTATTGCCGCTGCGCTTGGGGCAGGGGCCGCAGGCGCCGGCGACGGCCTTGCCCTTGATCGCGTAGTCGGTGACCTTGATGTCGAACACGGCGTCTTTCAGCGAGAGCATGTAATTGCGCTCGAGATGCTGGCGCGCATCGCGCGTGCTCAGGGCGAAATCGCCGTTGTGATTCGTCTTCAGCAAATCCTTCAGCGCGGCGCGCTGGGTATCGTGATGGCCGAGCCGCGCCAGCATCTGCGCGCGGCTCTGGTCGATGCCCTTGGCGTCGTCGAGGCCGTGATCGAAAAACGCGCTGCGCGCCTCATCGCACAGGTCGAGCAGCTTCAGCCGGTTGTACACATAGGTGCGGCCGCGATCGATCCGGGCCATGATGTCTTCTGGCGTGTACGGGCTGCCGTCGGCCTTCAGCGATTTCAATAATCGCTGGTAACCCTCGGCCTCTTCCAGCGGGTGCACGTCCTCGCGCTGATCGTTTTCGATCAGCTGGATCTCGAGCACCTCGGTATCGGTGTACGCGTGCAGCCTGGCGGGGATGCTGTCGAGGCCGGCGGCGATGGCGGCGCGGCGGCGGCGCTCACCGACCACGAGTTCGAATTCATCGAGGCCGATGGGATGCGGCCGCACGATCACCGGCTGCAACACGCCCTTGGAGCGGACCGACGCCGTCAAGCGCGCCATCGCCTGGGCATCGAAATGCTGGCGCGGGTTGGTGACGCTGGGCTTGATGCGCGCGAGCGCCAGCGCGGGAAAGAACTCGCCGCCCGTGTGGGCGGGCGCGGCGGCGCCGTTGGGTTTGGCGGGTTTGGGGGCGGGGGTGGGTTGGGGTGTGGGCATGTTATTTGCTCTTCGGGTGTGATGGTGGTTTTGCGTGACCTGGATCGGTTTCAATATCGACGAGGCGCATGAGGTGGCGATTCGCGGGTAACACCATGCCAGCGAGCTTGCTGATCTTGGCGTGCGCGTCCGTGTTCTGTTGTCTCTGTGCGTCGGTCAGCAGTTCGCTGCGAACAAAGCTCACGCCACGCGCCATGCGGGTCATTTCACGCTTCATGGCTTTGGTTCCCGCCTCGATCGCATGCCGCGTTTGATCGGCGGGCGGGATAACCTCGTAACCGCCCGATTGATCCGACACCAGCAGCATGCAATGCGCCGTGAGCAGCGTGTCTTTAATCTCGGCGGTGATGTGCAGTACCTGCAGATCGAAGCGGCGCACATCCTCGATGCTTTTGGGCAACGGGATGGCGCACAACTCAATGATGCGTGCGCGGCTGACCGATTTGCCGTAGGTGAGGCCGTCATCGATCAGCGCCTTGACCGCCTGTTTCCAGGCGGGGAAGAGGTCGAGGTCTTCCATGGTCATGAAAACTCGACCGCGAAGCGGCCGAAGCGGGGGCGGTTATCGCCTACACCAATTAATGCGCCGGCATCCTGGATGGCTTTCTTCACTTCGGAGACGTTTACAACGTCCTCGTTAATGGCCACCGTTGCGCGTGCTTTCCACTGGCGAAATATGGGGCGATAGCGAATGATCTTGGCCGTGCCGACCTTTACGCCGCGTGCGTCGACGTGGTCCGGGTCCTCCCACAATGCCTCCGGCGTGGCGGACTCAAACCCTTCTAGCGGAAGCTCATCTTCCACCACGACCACACCCTGCTTGAATTTCACGCCGAGTTTTTGCAATTTGGCACCACCCACAATACAAGAGTCGAGGTTTTGCGAGGGAAGGTAGAAGCCCACATTTTTGCGCCAGTAACAACCGCCGATAAATTCGCTGCGCGCGATGGCCTCGTGATCGTCATCGGTTTTCGTGCGCTTGCCGGTCAGCTCTTTATGCGCCTTGGTCAGCGGGTCGCGCGGATTGGCGAAGCGGTCCGAGTGCATGAGTAGTGCTGCGGTGCCGACGATGGTGATTCCAATTTTTTTCATGATGTTCCTTTGATGTGTGATGCACAATTTGCATCGTGTAGCGCTCTTCCGGAAAGAAAAGCGCTACATGTTGCATTTGCCTCGCCCTGCCG
>JBDTSU010000054.1:0-14566 GCA_039930965.1 Betaproteobacteria bacterium | reverse complement strand
CCAAGAGTGAAAATGGTGACGAGGAGGGGCCGACCCATGAAATATGCAGGCTAGGTCACGCGGCGTTCCTGCCGAACGCAAGCGATGAAGCGAATCCTGTTCATCCTGGTCGCGTTGGCCTTCCTTGGTGCGGCGGCCGTCGCGGGCTGGTGTTACCTGTTTGCAAACAACACGCTGCCGCTTCCCGTCACCCCGTTTGAGTTCGCGGTACGACCCGGTACGTCGCTGAAGGGCCTTTCGCGGCAGTTGGCCGATGCGGCATTGCTGCCCGACGCCCAAAGCTTGTGGCTGCTCGGGCGGGTCACCCAAGCCACGGCCATCCAGGCCGGCAATTATCGGCTCGACCGGCCGATCTCTCCGCTGGACCTCCTGCAGAAACTGATCGACGGCGACGTCATTCCGATCACGGTCACCTTTGTCGAAGGCATCACGTTCGCGGACATGCGCCGTCAGCTTGAAGCGACAGCGGATATCAGGGTCACCCTGAAGGGCCTGCCGGACGCTGAGGTCCTGAAACGCGTTGGCGCGACCGAGACCCATCCGGAGGGACTTTTCTTCCCCGACACTTATCGGTTCGCGGCCGGCATCAGTGATCTCGAACTGCTCAGGAAAAGTTACCAGGCGATGCAACGAAAGCTCGCCGAGGCCTGGTCCCAGCGTGATGCCGAGTTACCGTACAACGGCCCCTATCAGGCGCTGATCATGGCCTCCATCATCGAAAAGGAAACCGGCCGTGCGGATGAGCGGCCGTTGATCGGCTCGGTGTTCATCAACCGCCTGAAAATTCCCATGCGATTGCAGACGGATCCCACCGTCATCTACGGCATGGGCGCGGTCTTCGACGGCAATATCCGCAAGCGTGACTTGTCCGCCGACACGCCTTACAACACCTACACCCGCGACGGCCTGCCACCGACGCCGATTGCCATGCCGGGCTGGGCATCGCTGCTGGCCGCGACCCAGCCCGCGAAATCCGACAAGCTATACTTCGTGGCGAAAGGCGACGGCAGCCACTATTTTTCCCGGTCGCTGGACGAGCACAACCGCGCCGTCGCCAAATACCAGCTCGGCAGATAGCGTCCTCCCACAAGAACCCAATGACCGGCAAATTCATCACACTGGAAGGCATCGACGGCGCGGGCAAGTCTTCGCACGTGGCGTTCATTGCCGGCCGCGTCGAAAAACTCGGCTTTCAGGTGTATACGACGCGCGAGCCCGGCGGCACGCCGCTGGGCGAGAAACTGCGTGCCCTGCTGTTAAACGAAAAGATGCATGGCGACACCGAGGCGCTGCTGATGTTCGCGTCACGGCGCGAGCAGTTGATCGAGGTGATCGAACCGATGCTGCAAAAAGGCACGTGGGTCATTTGCGACCGCTACACCGATTCCACCTATGCCTATCAATGCGGCGGCCGCGGCCTGGCGGAGGAACGCGTGGCGACGCTCGAGCGATGGGTGCACGGCCACCTGCAGCCGGATGCGACGTTTCTGTTTGATGCGCCGCTGCAGGTCGCGCGCGAGCGCCTGGACAAGAATACGTCCTTTCCCGACAAGTTTGAACGCGAACAGTCCGGGTTCTTCGCGAAAGTGCGCGGCGCATACCTGGCACGGGCGGAACGGTTTCCGTCGCGCATCAAGATCATCGATTCCGCGCGCAGCCTGGCCGAGATCCAGACGGAACTTTCCATCCATATCGACGCGCTCGCCTCGCCGCGATGAGCATCGATATCCTTCCCTGGCATCGGCAGGTATTGACGGAGCTGCTTTCGCGCCGCGACACCTTGCCGCACGCCCTGCTGGTCTATGGTAAGCAGGGCATTGGCAAACTGGAATTCGCGCGCGCCCTGGCCCAATCGCTGTTGTGCGAATCGCCGCAGAGGGCGATAGCCTGCGGAACCTGTCCCGCGTGCAACTGGTTTCGCGACGGCAATCACCCGGATTTTCGCGAACTGCTGCCGGAATCGATGAGCGAGGACGATGTCGCCGTCGACGCCGATGCCCCGGTCGATCCTGAGGTGAAAGAGAAGAAGAAAAGCAAGGAAATCAAGATCGAGCAGATCCGTGAAATCGCGGCATTCATGACGCTTTCCACCCATCGCGCCGGATTTCGCGTGCTGCTGTTGCATCCGGCCGAGACCCTGAATCCCGCTGCCGCCAACGCGCTGCTGAAGACACTGGAAGAGCCGCCGCCGCACACCGTGATCCTGCTGGTCAGCGACCGTGTCGGCCGGCTGCTGGCGACGATCAGGAGCCGTTGCCAGCGGCTGCTGGTGCCATCGCCGGACGAGGCGACGGCACTGCAATGGCTGGATTCGCAGGGGATCGCCGAATCGGCCACCGCGCTTGCGCAGGCGGGCGGTGCGCCGCTCGATGCGATGGCGTTCGCCGACGCCGACTACCAGTCCGACCGTAGCGCATTCGTGCGCGTCCTGTCGGACGGCAACGCCGACTACATCGCCGCCGCGCAGGCTTTCGAGAAAAGTGATCTGGTCAATGTCCTGACCTGGCTGCAGACCTGGGTCAGCGATCTGGCGCTGTCGCGTTTCACCGGCGAAATCAGGCATCATCGCGACCAGAAGGCGGCCATCTCCCGGATCGCCACGCGACTCGATTTGCCCGGGCTGTTTCGCTTCGAGTCGCAGTTGCGGCAGGCGCGGCGCAGCATTAACCATCCCCTCAACGCGAGACTTTTGCTGGAACAGTTGCTAATATCGTATTCGCAGGCCATCCGATAGCAGCGCGAATATGAGTGCAGACAATCCCAATACCACCTCCGGTTCGGTCGTCACGCCGATCAAGCGCCCCGACGTCATCTCGCTGAACCTGAAGGGAAAGAGCGCGTTGTATGCGGCGTGGATGCCGCTGCTGAAGGGCGGCGGGCTATTCATGCAAACCACCAAGCCGCACAAGCTGGGCGACGAGGTTCTGGTGGTGCTGACGTTTCTGGAGGAGCCGACCAAGATTCCCATGTCGGGTGTCGTGGCGTGGATCAATCCGCCGCACGCGCAGGGCAACCGCCCGCAGGGTATCGGCATTCGCCTGCCGGACAACGAGGTCGGCAAGGAGCTGAAGAAGAAAATCGAAGGATTGCTCGCGCCGGTCATCAAGTCCGATCGGCCGACCGCGACGCTATAACCGTCGCTGCTTCAGGTCGCGCCCAGGTTGAATTTTGCCTGATCGAGCCATTTGCCGGTATCCGGCGCTTCCGCCGCCGCCAGCTTCTTGATCAACGATCCAAGGTCGGCATCCACGTTCAGGGAGTCGCGATGGAGGTCGCGCAGGAAGCGCTCGTCGCGCGAGTGATCGATGAAGCTGACAAGATGATCGAAAAAACCATTCACGTTCAGCAGTCCCACCGGCTTGCGGTGATAGCCGAGTTGCAGCCAGGTGAGCGCCTCAAACAACTCGTCCAGCGTGCCGTAGCCACCCGGCAGGGCGATAAAGCCATCGGTCAGCTCGGTCATCAGGGCCTTGCGTTCATGCATATTGGCGACGACATGCATCGCCGAAATGCCCTTGTGCCCGACTTCCTTTTCCATCAGCAGTTGCGGGATTACGCCGATGACCGTGCCGCCGGCAGCCATGCAGGCGTCAGCGGCAATTCCCATCAGGCCGACGCTGCCGCCGCCGTAGACCAGGCGAATGTTCATTCCGGCAAGTGTTTTGCCGAAGGCGTGTGCGGCTGCCCGGTAGTCCGGATGGGATCCGGCGCTGGAGCCGCAAAACAGGCACAGGGATTCGAGTTTTTTCATGCCCTGATTATAGCGGGCGGCGCTGCCGCCCCGGTTCAACGATGCCGGGCTACACCGGCGTATCGGGCTTGCTTTCGTCGGGCTTGGCGTCGGCCGATTCGTCGGCGTCATCTTCGGATGGCGTCTCGCCGGCGGCGAGTTTACGCAGGCGTTTTTCTTCTTTTTTGGCCTTTTTGGCGAGTTCTTTCTGGCGTTTTGCAAAGTCGTAGTTAGGTTTGGCCAATTGGCGGTCCTTTCGTGAGCGGTGGTGTCCGGAACAAGGTATGCGATATGCGTCGCACTAATGTGAGAGTAACCTTTTTCCCGCGCCCGTGGACACCTGTCGCAAAATATCCTTTTACCTTCACCGGTTCATGGCAGTTGCAGGGGGCCGCCGCGTGCGCTGGCCTGGATGAAACCCGGCCGCTGCCGGATCGTGCCCAGCCAGCGCCACAGGTGAGGCCGGCCGGCATCGAGCCCGCCACGCGTCGTCGCGGCCATCACCGGAAAGCTCATCTGAATATCGGCGGCCGAAAAGCCGGCGCCGGCAAAGTAAGGCGAATCCGACAGCGCCTGTTCCATGTAGTCGAGCTGCCGGGCGATCTGCGCATCGATTCGCTCCACCACCGGGGCGGGTGCCGTCACCACGCGCGAAAAATACAACTTCAGCAGCAATGGCGGCATGGCGCTGCCTTCCGCAAAATGCAACCAGTGCAGGTATTGGGCGTGATCCGGGCTGCCGGCCGGCGGCGCAAGCCCGCCGTTGCCATATTTGCCGACCAGGTACTCGATAATGGCGCCGGACTCCGCCAGCACCAATGCGCCGTCTTCGATGACCGGTGACTTGCCGAGGGGATGGATATGCGTCAGCGCCGGCGGCGCGAGCATGGTCGCCGGGTCGCGCTGATATGCGACGATCTCGTAGGCGACCGCCAGCTCCTCGAGCATCCAGAGCACGCGATGGGAGCGGGAATTATTCAGGTGGTGTACACGGATCATTTGTCGGCTTTCGCGGGGTGGATGAAGCGTTACGCGCAACGCCCGCCGGCTGGATGTGGCCTGCCCGGCAGGCGGCCGGTGCTGCGATAATACGGTCATGTTCATCGACTCCCACTGCCACCTCGACTTTCCGGAACTCGCCGCCGATCGCGACGCGGTCCTGGGCCTCATGCGGGAAAACCGCGTTACCCACGCGCTCACCATTTCGACCACCCTGAAGACGTTTGCCGCCGTGCGGGCAGTGGCCGAAGCCCACGACAACCTGTGGTGCTCGGCGGGCGTGCATCCCGACGAACAGGTGGATGACCACGAAGCCACGCTCGAGGAATTGCTGCGCATGGCCGATCACCCGAAAGTGGTGGCTATCGGCGAGACCGGCCTCGACTATTACCGCCTTGCCGAGCCGCTCGACTGGCAGCGCGAGCGTTTTCGCCTTCACATCCGCGCCGCGAAACAGACCGGCAAACCACTGGTCATTCACACCCGTAATGCCGCCGCCGATACCGTAAGGCTGATGAAGGAAGAAGGCGCCGCCGAGGTCGGCGGGGTCATGCACTGCTTTACGGAGTCGCAGCAAGTGGCCGATGCGGCGCTGGCGATGAATTTCCACCTTTCCTTTTCCGGCATTGTCACCTTCAAGAGCGCGAGGGATTTGCAGGAGGTGGCGCGAAATATCCCGCTGGATCGAATGCTGATCGAGACCGATTCGCCGTACCTGGCGCCGGTGCCGTTTCGCGGCAAGATGAACCAGCCGGGGTATGTACGCTATGTGGCGGAACATATTGCCGGGTTGCGGGGGATTTCGGCGGAAGCGGTGGGGGCGGCGACGACGGCGAATTTCTTCCGGTTGTTTTCACATGCTCGTGTTTGAGTCTTCTCAAACCTCTGGCAAATCGCCAGAGCCAATGCATAACATTGAGGGACTCATCTGAAGAAATGGTATGGATTGCAGACAATGAGATTGACTGCATCAAATCTGTACAAGGGCTGATTGATGAACTGCGGGAACAATGCTTAGCGAGATAGTCTACATAGAGAATTAGCGGTAACTCGCAGAGTTGCCGGGGGCTGCCCGGCGGCAGGTCACTTTTCTTGCTTCGCCAGGAAAAGTGACCAAAAGAAGGCGCCCCCAGGTTCGTCACTCAACCACTGTCGCCCCGGCGCAGGCCGGGGTCCAATTTGACGTTCAAGCGCAAAGTCTCTGGATTCCGGCCTTCGCGGGAATCATGGAATTCAAAAACTCCAGCACTGGCGCCCTTTGCCAGCCATTTTGGCGCCAAACACCGCGCCAGCCCTTGACTTTCATCCTCAAATCCCTCGCCACCGCCCTCCTGTAATATTCCGCATCAATCCCGGAGGAGCAATAACAATGACGGAGACATTCCGCAGTCTGGTCGGTGTGGGCATTCTGGTCCTGATCGGCTTCCTGCTTTCGTATAACCGCAAGGCGATCAGCTGGCGCACCGTGCTCGCCGCGCTGGCCGTGCAGATGGCCATCGGCGCGTTCGTGTTGTTCGTGCCGGTCGGCAAGGACATCCTCGGCGGCATCGCCAACGGCGTCACGCATGTCCTCGAGTTCGGTTTCAAGGGCACCGAGTTCCTGTTTGGCGGGCTGGTGTCGGGCAAGATGTTCGAGGTGTTCGGCGGCGGTGGATTTATCTTCGCGCTACGCGTGCTGCCGACCATCATCTTCGTCACGGCGCTGATCGCCGTGCTGTACTACCTGGGCATCATGCGCTGGATCATCACCATCCTCGGCACCATTTTCCAGAAGCTGCTGGGCGTCTCGAAGATCGAATCGTTTTGCGCCGTGACGACGATTTTTCTCGGCCAGAACGAGATGGGCGCGGCGGCCAAGCCCTTCATCAGCCAGCTCAAGCGGCAGGAACTGTTCTGCATCATGACCAGCGGCATGGCGAGCGTGGCCGGCGCGGCGCTGGCGGGATACGCGGGGCTCGGCGTCAAGGTCGAGTACCTGGTCGCGGCCTCGTTCATGGCAATCCCCGGTGGCCTGTTGTTCGCCAAGCTGATCTACCCGAGCACCGAGACCTCCGACATCCGTTTCGATCGATTCGAGTTTGAAGAAAAACGTCCGGCCAACGTGATCGAGGCGGCCGCCGGCGGCGCCGCGTTGGGCCTCAAGATTGCGGTCAACGTCGGCGCGATGCTGCTCGCCTTTATCGGCCTGATCGCGCTGCTGAACGGCACGGTGGGCGGCATTGCCGGCTGGATGGGTTACGCGGGGATGAACCTGGAAACCCTGCTCGGCAAGGCCTTCGCACCGCTGGCCTACATGCTCGGCGTGTCGGTCGACCACGCGGCGTTTGCCGGCAACCTCATCGGCCAGAAGCTGATCCTGAATGAATTTGTCGCCTACGTCGGCCTGGCGCCCTATCTGCAGCCCGAGGCCAAGGTCATCGCCGCCGGCCTGACCGTGGTCGATCCGCGCACGCTGGCCATCGTATCGTTCGCGCTGTGCGGGTTTGCCAATTTCACTTCGATTGCGATTCTGGCGGGCGCGTTCGGCAGCATCGCACCGCATTTGCGCGGCGACGTGGCGCGTCTCGGGTTGCGGGTAGTTGCCGCCGCGACGCTGTCGAACCTGATGAGTGCCACCATTGCCGGTATCTTTCTGAGTCTCAAATACTAAGGACAATCAGCCACGGACTTCGCGGTTGAAAATCGGATAGGAATTATCAGGTTTGATCCGCCGTTATCCGTGAAATCCATGGCAAGGCATTTATGATCTTCATCCCGCAAGAAGTTATCCGCCGCAAACGCGACGGGCACGCGCTTTCATCCGGGGAGATTCGCGATTTCATCCGCGGCGTCACCGACGAGTCCATCACCGAAGGCCAGATCGCGGCTTTCACCATGGCGACGTTTTTCAACGGCATGACGCGCGATGAAGCGGTCGCGCTGACCACGGCGATGCGCGATTCCGGCCGGGTGCTCGAGTGGCGTTCGCTCAATCTCACCGGCCCGGTCGTGGACAAGCATTCCACCGGCGGCGTCGGCGACGTGGTGTCACTGATGCTGGGGCCGATGGTGGCGGCGTGTGGTGGCTTCGTGCCGATGATTTCGGGCCGCGGCCTCGGCCATACCGGCGGCACGCTCGACAAGTTCGACGCCATTCCCGGCTACCAGACCAGTATCTCCATCGAGAAATTCCAGCAGGTGGTGCGCGATGTCGGCGTGGCCATCATTGGCCAGACGGCGGACCTGGCGCCGGCCGACAAGCGCCTGTATGCCACGCGCGACGTCACGGCAACGGTGGAGTCGATCCCGCTCATCACCGCCTCCATCCTGTCCAAGAAACTGTCCGCCGGGCTTGATGCGCTGGTGATGGACGTCAAGGTCGGCTCGGGCGCATTCATGCCGACCTGTGAAAAATCGCTGGAATTGGCGAAAAGCATCGTCGCCGTCGGTAACGGCGCGGGGGTGAAAACCTCTGCCCTGCTGACCGACATGAACCAGCCGCTGGCGCCGTGCGCGGGCAACGCCATCGAGGTGCGCTGTGCGCTCGATTACCTCACCGGCAAATCGCGTCCCGGCCGGCTGCACGCAATCACCATGGCACTGTCCGCGGAATTGCTGGTGCAGTCCGGCTTGTTCGGCAGCGAGGCTGAAGCGACCCTGGCATTGACGAGCGTGCTGGACAGTGGCCGCGCGACCGAAGTATTCGAGCGCATGGTCTCCGCCCTCGGCGGGCCGGCCGATCTGATCTCAAACCCGGACAAATATCTCGAGCGTGCACCGGTGATATTGCCGGTGCCGGCCGCGCAGGGCGGCAGGGTCATGGAGATGGATACGCGTGCGCTCGGCATGGCGGTGGTCGGCCTCGGTGGCGGGCGCCGCCGCGCGGCGGATGCCATCGATTTTGCCGTGGGCTTGAGCGAATTTGTAACCCTGGGGGCGGCGGTCGCGTCCGGCGCACCGCTGGCCCTGGTGCACGCGCGCACGCAAGCCGCCGCCGAGGCTGCGGTGGCTGCGGTCCGGCAGGCCATATCGATTGGTGATTGCGCCCCGCCCGAACATCCCGCCATCTACCAGGCGGTACGCGAGTAGAATCCTTCGGCAAGACATTTCCGACGAGGAGGGAGTTGATATGGCAACTGCATCCGCATCCGGCAAAATGGCCCGCACCGTGGTACTGGTCGGCACCCGCAAAGGCCTGTTTGTCCTGCAGGGTGACGGCAAACGCGAGAAATGGAAAGTCATCGGCGACACGCCGCATTTCCTCGGCCAGATCGTCAACCATGCCGTCATGAATCCGCGCACCGGCACCATACTGGCTGCCGCCCGGGCGGGGCACCTGGGACCGACCGTGTTCCGCTCAACCGATTCCGGCAAGACCTGGAAAGAAGCGGCGTCGCCACCGGCATTTCCCAAGCGCGGGGAAGATGAAAGCGCCGACTACGGCTGGTCCGTATCGCACGTGTTCTGGCTGGCGCCGGGCCATGCCTCGGAGCCCGGGACCTGGTACGCCGGCACCTCGCCCCACGGGCTGTTCCGCTCCGGCGACGATGGCGTGACCTGGCAGGGTGTCGATGGCTATAACCTGCACCCCGACCGGCCGAAATGGCTGGGTGGATCGCAAGAAGGGCCGCCGGACGGGGCCACGCTGCACTCGATCAATGTCGATCCGTTCGATGCCAAGCACCTGATGATCGGCATGTCCGCGGGCGGCGTGTTTGAGAGTGTCGACCGCGGGGCTACCTGGAAACCGCTCAATCGCGGCTGTTCGGCGGATTTCCTGCCGGATCCGAATGCCGAGTGGGGCCACGACCCGCATTGCGTGCGCATGCATCCCACCACCAAAGGCGTGGTGTACCAGCAAAACCATTGCGGTATCTACAAACTCGACCGGGCGGCAAATCGGTGGCAGCGCATCGGTGAAAACATGCCCAAGCCGGTCGGCGACATCGGTTTTCCGATGACCCTGCACCCGCGCGATCCAAAAACACTGTGGGTGTTTCCCATGGACGGCACCACGGTCTGGCCGCGCATGTCGGTGGCCGGCAAGCCGGCGGTATACCGGTCGCAGGATGCCGGGGCGACCTGGCAGCGGCAGGACAATGGGCTGCCGCGCGCGCACGCCTGGTTCACGGTAAAGCGCCAGGCGATGTGCGCGGACCAGCAAAAGACGGTCGGGCTGTATTTCGGCACCACCTGCGGGGAGGTCTGGGCCAGCTTTGACGAAGGGGGTCAATGGCATTGCCTGATGCTGCACCTGCCGCACATCTATTCCGTGGAGGCCTACTCGTTGTGAACGTGCAATTGCCAACGCCGCTGGTCGAATATACCGGCGGCGTGCGCGCGGTAACGGCCGAGGGTGCGACGCTGGATGCCTTGTTGCGCGATCTCGACCGCCAGTTTCCCGGCATCCGCTTTCGCATGATCGATGAGCAGGACAAGGTTCGCGCGCACATCAAGCTGTTCGTCAACGCCGAAATGGAGCGCTCGCTGGCGGCGCCCCTCCACGACCAGGATGAGATTCTCATTGTTGCCGCATTGTCCGGCGGATAAGTGCCACCTGCTGCGCCGCCACATTACCCGATCGCAGTGGTGCTGCTAGAATGTTTCGGTAAAGTGACCGTCACAAACAAACAATAAAGTGGCGCCTGGCGCCGCACCGTTACCTTTCCATCAGACGAGGAGAAACGAATGTTGAAATCTGCTTCCCTGCGCGCGGTTATTGCCGCCGCGCTCGCGGTTGTTGCGGCGGGCGTGCAAGCCCAGACCGAAATCCAGTTGTGGCATTCGATGACCGGCGCGCTCGGTGACAAGGTCGGCGAGCAGGCCAGCAAATTCAATGCCAGCCAGAAAGACTACAAGGTGGTGCCGGTATTCAAGGGCAGCTATCCCGAATCGATGACCGCCGCGATCGCCGCCTTCCGCGCCGGCAACGCTCCGCATATCCTGCAGGTGTTCGAAGTCGGCACGGCCACCATGATGGCGGCCAAGGGCGCCGTCAAACCGGTCTACCAGTTGATGAAAGACGCCGACGAGCCGTTCGATCCCAAGGCCTATCTGCCGGCGGTCGCGGGCTATTACACCGACAGCAAGGGCAACATGCTGTCCTTCCCGTTCAATAGCTCCTCGGTCGCGTTCTACATCAACAAGGATGCCTTCAAGAAGGCCGGCCTCGATGCCGGCAAGCCGCCGAAGACGTGGAAAGAATTCATTGCCGCCGCCGACAAGCTGAAGGCATCCGGTCACGCCTGTCCCTATACCACCAGCTGGCCGTCGTGGCTGCATATCGAGAATTTCAGCGCCTGGCATAACGTGCCGATCGGCACGCTCGAAAATGGCATCGGTGGCGTGGACACCCAGTTCCAGATCAATTCTCCGCTGCACGTGAGACACATCACCATGCTCGGCGATATGGCGAAGAAGGGCACTTTCATCTACGCCGGCCGGACCACCCAGGGCGATTCAAAGTTCTACAGCGGCGAGTGCGCCATGTTCACCGGCAGCACCAGCGCGATCGCCAATATCAAGCGCAACGCCAAGTTCGCCTGGTCGATCCATCTGATTCCGTACCACGACGACGTCAAGGGCGCGCCGCAGAACACCATCATCGGCGGCGCATCGCTGTGGGTGATGGGCGGCAAGACCAATAACGCCTACAAAGGCGTGGCCAAGTATTTCGCCTACCTCTCCAAGCCGGAAGTGCAGATGGACTGGCACACCAGCACCGGTTATGTGCCGATCACCCTGGCCGCCGCCGAGATGACCAGGAAATCCGGCTTCTACGAGAAGAACCCGGGCATGGACCTCGCCACCCGTTCCCTCAACAACAAACCCGCGACCGCCAACTCCAAGGGACTGCGCTTCGGTAATTTTGTGCAGGGCCGCGAAGTATTCGAGGAAGAACTCGAGGGCGTGTTCGGCGGCAAGAAGGATGCGAAGACCGCGCTCGACGAAGCCGTCAAGCGGGGCAACGAAATCCTGCGCAAGTTCCAGGCAGCGAACAAACAGTGACGGGCGAACGCCGGCGCCTTGCCGGGCGCCGGCCGGGTCATCGGTCGAATGACGTCATTTCGGCTCGACCATTGCCCTGACTGACAGGAACCATGGAAAAACGCGTCGTCTTCCGCTCTGTCTGGCTGCCGTATCTGCTGGTCGCCCCGCAGATCGCGGTCACGGTCATCTTCTTTTTCTGGCCGGCGTTCCAGGCGGTCTACCAGTCGATGCTGCTGCAGGACGCGTTTGGCCTGCACACCGAATTCGTCTGGTTCGAAAACTTCAAGGCGCTGTTCGGCGACGACCACTACCTTGCTTCATTCAAGACCACGGCCGTGTTCAGCGTGCTGGTTGCGTTCTTCGGCCTGTCGATTTCGCTGCTGCTGGCGGTCGCGGCCGATCGCATCGTCCGCGGCGCATTCATTTTCAAGACCCTGCTGATCTGGCCCTATGCGGTGGCCCCGGCGATCGCCGGCGTGTTGTGGGCATTCCTGTTCGCGCCTTCGATCGGCATCATTGCCTATGCGCTGAAGCAGAACGGCATTCCCTGGAACTATGTGCTCGAAGGTGACCACGCCATGATCCTGGTGGTGATCGCCTCGGTATGGAAACAGATCAGCTACAACTTCCTGTTCTTCCTGGCCGGCCTGCAGTCGATCCCCAAATCGCTGATGGAAGCCGCCGCCATCGACGGCGCCTCGCCGTTCCGCCGCTTCTGGACCATCGTCTTTCCGCTGCTTTCGCCCACCACGTTCTTCCTGATGGTGGTGAACATCGTCTATGCGTTCTTCGACACCTTCGGCGTGATCGACGCGACCACCCAGGGCGGGCCGGCCACCTCGACGCAGATCCTCGTCTACAAGGTCTACTACGATGGCGTGAAGGCGGGCGATATCGGCGGCTCGGCCGCGCAATCGGTGGTGCTGATGGCCATCGTCATCACGCTGTCGGTGATCCAGTTCCGGTTTGTCGAGAAAAAGGTCCAATACTAAGTCATGGTCGAGAACCGCCCATGGATGAAGGTCTTCTACTACGCCGTGCTGACCCTCGGCGTATTGATCGTGGCGTTTCCGCTGTACATCACTTTCATCGCCTCCACGCTGACGCTGGAGCAGGTGCTGAAGGTGCCGATGCCGCTGCTGCCGGGCGACCAGTTCTGGGCCAACTATTCGCAGGTGCTGACCGGCGGTTCGACGCGCGGCTCGTCGGCGCCGGTCGCGCAGATGATGATCAATTCACTGATCATGGCGCTGGTCATCGCCTTCGGCAAGATCGCCATCTCCATCATCTCCGCCTTCGCCATCATCTTCTTCCGCTTTCCGCTGCGGAATTTCTTTTTCTGGATGATTTTCGTCACGCTGATGCTGCCGGTGGAAGTACGCATCCTGCCGACTTACAAGGTGGTGTCGGATCTCGGCATCCTCGATTCGTACGTCGGCCTGACGCTGCCGCTGATCGCTTCCGCCACAGCGACCTTCCTGTTCCGGCAGTTCTTTCTCACCATCCCCGACGAACTCGCCGAGGCCGCGCGCATGGATGGCGCGGGCCCCATGCGGTTCTTTTTCGACGTGGTGTTGCCGCTGTCGAAGACCTCGATCGCCGCGCTGTTCGTGATCCAGTTTATCTATGGCTGGAACCAGTATCTGTGGCCGCTGCTGATCACCACCCAGGAATCGATGTACACGACGGTGATCGGCATCAAGCGCATGATCGCCGGGGGGGATGCGGCCACTGAATGGAATCTGGTGATGGCGACGGCGATATTGGCCATGATTCCGCCGGCGATGGTGGTGATATTGATGCAGAGGTGGTTCGTCAAGGGGTTGGTGGAGACGGAGAAATGATCGACTCGACGAAGATTTCCATAGGCGCTCGCGTTTGGGACTGGATGACCTCAGCCTTGGCTTTTTGCATTCGGCAATTGTTTGATTGGCCAGGATTCATACTCCTTGCGTTGCCGCTCATGATTGCCGGTGGAGCGTTCCGACACGGAAATTTTTTGCTTGGTGTTCCACTAGCGGTAGGGTGGTTTGTGGCGGTGTGCTGGCTCACGAAAATTCTCGGCGAAAGAGATGTACGACTTGCCGCGGGGGTCTTCCTCTTTTGTGTTCTGTATGGATCAATGGGTTTCTTGGGTGGATGGCAAGGTCAATGAACATGCCGGGGGTTGCCCGGCGGCAAGTCACTTTCTTTGCTTCGCCAAAGCAAGTAAGCAAAGAAAGGCGACCCCAGGTTCATCGCCCCGCAAAATACGCGGGGTGCTCTGCGCTACTCGAAACGACAGGCCGCTGCGGAACTCGGGCTCGTGGAGGCATTTTCACAAGAGGTCAACCGTGGTGCTCGCCCTCAGACAGTCCTCGCGGACGACCCCTGTCGTTCCTGCGTTGCTCGGCGACTCTCATGGGGACCCGGTCTATTCGCGACTACCGTAGCTAATTTCTGTCGCCCCGGATTTAGTCCGGGGCCCAATTTGACTTAGATTGTCCATGGCAAACATAACTCTCAAAGGCGTCAAGAAATCCTACGGCAAACTGGCCGTGGTCCACGGCGTCGACGCGGAAATCGCCGATGGCGAGTTCATCGTTATCGTCGGGCCCTCGGGCTGCGGTAAATCCACGCTGCTGCGCATGGTGGCGGGCCTGGAGATCATTACCGCCGGTGAGGTGTGGATCGGCGGCAAGCTGGTCAACAACCTGGAACCCAAGGATCGCGACATCGCCATGGTGTTCCAGAATTACGCGCTGTATCCGCACATGTCGGTGTACGACAACATGGCCTACGGGCTGAAGATCCGCAAGCTGTCAAAGACCGATATTGAGGCGCGCGTGCAAAAGGCGGCGAAGATCCTGGAACTGGGGCCGTTTCTGC
>JBDTSU010000053.1:0-14576 GCA_039930965.1 Betaproteobacteria bacterium | reverse complement strand
GGCGGCACCGATGGCATCGGGCTGGCGGCGGCGAAAGCATTCGTCACCGCCGGCGCGCGGGTGCTGGTGGTCGGCAGGAATGTCGAGCGCGGAGAGAGGGCACTTGGCGAACTGGTCGCACTGGGCGGCAACGCCCGGTTCCTGCCGGTGGATGTCAGCGAGCAGGAGCAGGTCGAAAGGATGGTCGCCAATTGTGTTGGCACCTTTGGACGCCTCGATTTCGCCATCAACAATGCCGCTGCCGAATTTCCGCTGCTGCTGACGGCGGACATTTCGCTCGAGGCAGTCGACCGCAGCATCGCCGTCGACTTGCGTGGCGCCTGGCTGTGCATGAAGCATGAAATCGACGCCATGCTGAAAAGCGGCGGCGGCGCAATTGTAAATGTCTCCTCGGTCAACGGCTTTTCGAGTTCACCGAAAGCGGCCATTTACAGTGCCACCAAGCACGGCATGAACGGCCTGACCACGGCAGCGGCGCGGGAATACATCTCGATGGGAATCCGCATCAACAGCGTCTGCCCGGGCGCCATTGAAACGCCACGGCGGCAGCGGCGGCTGACGGGAAAGTCCCCCGAAGAGGTGCGGGCACATTACGCGGACCTGGCCGAGAGGGTGCCCGCCGGCCGGGTGGGGCGCGCGGACGAGGTCGCGGCGGGGATCCTCTGGTTATGTTCGGACGCGTCGTCATATGTGGTGGGGCACCACCTGGTGATCGACGGCGGATTGTCGGCGTAGCGGCGTTTTTTCCGCTGAGCGGGAGGAACGGGGTCTTTCAATATCACCTCCTGCTCCGCTGCACTGCTTCGTGCGCTTTCACCAGCCGGCTCATTGGCGTGAAATGAACGCCAAAGTATTCTGCAATCGCGGCTTCGTTTGCCGGCCGGAGAGGCAAGCGAGGGCAATGGCTTCATTGCAGGCCGTTGCCCTCGTGCGCAAATGCAAGGTACCTGACGATCGCACGTGAATGTTGGGTGGAAAACGGCGAAAGGACGACGTCGCACTGCAACCAATCCGGTTTCATGCGTGGGGTTGGCGTCGCGCGGCGGCAGCCACGGATCTGTCCACACAAATGGACGCAAGACGGTGCCGAGATGCTTCTGGGGCCGCGCAGCATGCAGCTCGTAGCCCGCGAATCTCAGTGTCGGTTTGATGCAAATCAAATGCACTGCATTGGAGTGTGAAATAGTAGAACAGTTTGTGCAGGCATGGTCGACTGTTTACTTGGGAGGTGGTCATGAAAAAGGCGTATGTCGGCGGATTACTCGCGGCGCTCATGGGCGTGATCCTGTACGGCTGCACACTGACTGGCGAGAAGAGCTATCCGAACACGCCATTCAAGGGTGTGGTTGAAGACGGCAGCAAAGCGACTTTCCTCAAAGTGGCCGACGCCACCGTCTGGCTGATCCCCGCTGCCGATGTGGCCGCGATGGGCAAGACACCGATCGAGGTCAAGGCGGACGCCACCAACGACGAGCCGCTGGAAGACAGCCTGGCCGCCAACCGTGGGCGCTACCTCAATGCCAAGACCAGCGCCAACGGTGAGTTCAGCTTTGCCAATGTGCCCGGCGGCAGGTACTTCGTTTATGTGGAGCCCGCCACCGGCAAGTATTTGCCGGGTGGAGACAAATCGCGCAAGTCGCTCGGCACCGATGAACTGGGCGCCGCAGTCATGGTGATCAAGATTTCCGGCAACGTGCCGCCGAACGCCACCTATATCGGCAGTTCCGCATGCATCGGGTGCCACGAAAACCAGAAACACTTCACCAAGACCCTGCATCGCCTGGGCATGACGGTGATCGGCAAGCCGAGCAAGCTGCAGGATTTTTCACGCTTTCCGGAGTTCAATAGAGGCCTCGACAAGCTCATGGCCGGCACCAAGTTCTGGTTCTACGGTTACGACAAGGCGCGTGGATTCGACAAATACCAGATCAGCACCAAGGTCCCCGCCGATGCGTCCAGCGTGAGTTTCACCGCGACTTTCTACAAGGATAACGCCGGCAATCTGCGGTTCCGTGCCGAGAACGTAAAGGACCCGAAAGACCCCGCGCGAATCTACGCGGTCGACATGACCTATGGCGGCGGCCTGTACAAGCAGCGCTACCTGGTTCGCGTCGGCGCCAACCTGTTCCCCTTCGTGCAGTTCAACCAGAACGGCGACGACAGTTTTGCCGACCGTACCCGCAAGCCATGGCGCGATTACCATGCCGACTGGTTCTTCAATGAACAGACCGCCAAGCTGGCCGATCCGCCGGTCGGCAAGTCCTTTGACAAGGAATGTGCGTCCTGCCATTACAACGGCTATACGCTGACCAAGAATGCGAATGGCGACTACATCGCCGGTTCCGCCAATGATCGCAATGGTGAGCGGGACATCGATGGCGACGGCAAGCCCAATGAGTTGAACCTCGGTTGCGAAACCTGCCACGGCCCCGGCTCCGTGCATGACAAGGCGAACGAGATCGACATGCCCTCCACCATTGTCAGCCCCAACAAGCTGTCGGCGGAACGTGCCGACGTGCTGTGCGGACAATGTCACAGCCGGCCTCAGGGCTTCCTGAAAAACGACCAGCCGGTCAACAAAGACAACAGGATGATGTTGCCGGGCACCTCGCGCAACAAGTTCCTGAAGGAATACACCACCCGGGCAGATGGCGCCAACACCGATTTCTGGGCGGATGGCTTGCATTCCAAGGGGCACCACCAGCCCTATTCGGATCTGATCAAGGCCAAAAAATATCGCAATGGCACCCAACTGGTGGCGTGCGCGGATTGCCATGACCCGCATGGCAACGGCAAGTCGCTCCATCAATTGAAGCTGGACCCGAAGACATCCGAGGTCTGCACCACTTGCCACAAGGGCAGCAACGACCTCAAGGCCCATCTGGCGGATAAGGCAAAGTGCACCGTTGATGCGAGCAAGATCACCTGCACCGATTGTCACAACACCAAGACCGCGCAGACCGGCGCCGGATTTGGCAAGGGCATGGATGGCAAGGATGGCAAGAACTACTGGGTCAATGACATCAGCTCACACGTCTACGATGTTCCGCGCAAGGACAATAAGGGCGTGAAGGGCGTCGCACCCGGCGCGGCCATGCCGATTCCTTACACCAACAAATGTGGCGCGGCGTGCCACGACACGAAGAATCTGTAAGTGTCCCCCGGGCATAGCCGGGAGCTTTGGAACATGAGCCGCGCACAGCGGCTTGACGGGGTCGCCACGGCGGCCCCGTATTTCGCTGGAGACCTCATTCTTGGCACCGGAATGACGGGGTAATTGGCCGCACACGCAAAAGAGACTAGCACCCGCGCGCCTCCCAGGCCATTTTACCTTGCGAAGCCGCGCCAATGCTGGAGTGTTGCGTTTGGTTCCCGAGCCAGTCGCCCTTCGCTTCATGCGAAAATGCATCCCATGAATGCTCCCGAATCCTGCTTTTCTTCCGGCGTCCCCATGCAAACCACCCCGACGCACCACATCGCCTTCTACAAGTTCGTTACCCTCGACGACCCCGAAGGTGTGATAACCCGACTTCGGGCGCTGACCAAGGACGTGCTGGGCAGCATTCTGGTCGCCGCCGAGGGAATCAACGGCATGCTGGCGGGCACGCCCGCGCAACTCGATGCATTCGAGGATGCCCTGCGGCACGACGCTTACTTCACCGGAAAGTTTGCCGGCATCACCTTCAAGCGCAGCCCCTGCAAGACCGCGCCGTTCGGCAAGATGAAGGTCTATCGCAAACCGGAGATCGTCCCGCTGGGCATAGCCGGCGTCGATGCGACCCGCACCGGCACCAATGTCAGCCCGGCGGAATGGCGCAAGCTGATTGCCGCTGACGACGTGGTGCTGCTCGATAACCGCAACAGTTTTGAATACAAGCTGGGTCGATTCCGCAACGCGATCGATCCGCACGTGACCAACTTCCGCGATTTTCCGAATTACGTGAAAGAACACGCCGCCGAGTGGCAGGCCGGCGGCAAGCGTGTGGCCATGTACTGCACCGGCGGCATCCGCTGCGAGAAGACCAGCGCATGGATGCGCGACCTGGATATCCCGGTGTACCAGCTCGAGGGCGGCATCCTCAATTATTTCCTGCAGATGCCCGACGCGGAGCAGGACTGGGAAGGCGAGTGTTTCGTATTCGACAACCGTGTGGCACTGGATACGCGCTTGCAGGAGACCGAAACGCGCGTCGAGGATGTCTACGCCGGTGAGCCGGACGGCGCATGGCGGCTGAACCGGGCGAAGGAACTTGAAGGCTCCCGATAGCCCGGTGCTGCCGACCCGAAACGGCGTCGGCCCCAGTTGCATTGCGCTTCCGCCTGGCCCGTGGCCGCGGGTGATCGACTTTCTCGCCGAACGCTTCGACACGATTCCTGCCGCAGAAATCGCCGCGCGCATGGCCCGCGGCGACGTGCTCGATGCCACCGGCGAATTTGTCCTGCCGGGTCATGCGTACCGGCCGCACGCCAGGTTGTACTACTACCGCAGCATTGATGCCGAGACGCGCATACCGTTCGACGAGGTGGTGCTGTTCGAAGACGAATTTATCGTCGTGGCGGACAAGCCGCACTTCCTGCCGGTCACGCCGGGAGGCCGCTATCTGCAGGAAACACTCCTGGTTCGCCTCAAACGCAGGCTGGGACTCGATACGCTGGCGCCCATGCACCGCATCGACCGCGAGACCGCGGGCCTGGTGCTGTTCACCAAGCAGCCGCCAACGCGCGGCAAGTACCAGGAAATGTTCTCGCAACGCGTGGTGGCCAAGCGTTATCAGGCGATTGCCCCGCACCGCGATGACCTGGCATTGCCGATGACCTGTCGCAGCCGGATCGTCGGCACCGATCACTTCATGCGCATGCAGGAAACCGGCGGCGCTGCCAATGCCGAGACCCGCATCGAACTGCTGGAAGCCCGCGCCGGGCTGGCACGCTATCGGCTGCTGCCGGTCACGGGCAAGCGGCACCAGTTACGGGTACAGATGGCGGCGCTGGGCGTGCCAATCCTGAACGATCAGATCTATCCGGCGCACCTGACCAAGGCGCAAATCGAGCAGGACGATTTCAGCCGGCCGCTGCAATTGCTGGCGGAATATGTTGCGTTCCACGATCCCGTGACGGGTGCGGCGCGGGAATTTGAAAGCAGGCGCCGGTTGTCCGCGTTTCCGCCGGGCGACACGCCGGTATGAGTCTTGCGCAGGTCCGGAAATCCAACAGGCAAGATCCGTCGTCCCCGCGCAGGGTGAAAGCATGCCTTCATACCAGTGACTTGCGGGTGCACGCCGCGGGATACCCGCCTGCGCGCGAATGACGAGTCCATTTACGGCCAGGCTACCTGGTTGCCGCCCCTACAGATTGGAAACAGTCTTTCCTTCCGCATCGATCGCGAAATAGGCCGCCCCGCTGTCCTCAAGCCACGCCGCCGCGCCGTCCGCGCCCTTGAGCATGGCAATGGTACTGACACTGCCGGCTACCAGGCATGAAGGCGCCAGCGCCGTGACACTTTGCCAGCCGGCGACCGATTCGCCATTGCGCGGATCGAGGATGTGCGAGTGGCGCCGGCCGTTGAAGTCCAGGAAGCGCTCGTAATCGCCGCTGGTCGCGACCGCGCCTGAGGCAATCGGCAATTGGGCGATGACCTGGTCAGCATGGCGAGGATGGCGTATGCCGAGTTTCCACGGCATGCCGTCGCTGCACGGGCCGGTCACCATCACATCGCCACCGAGACTGACAAAGGCGTGGCGCAATCCATACGACAGCAGCATGGCGGCGGCGCGGTCGACCGCGTATTCCTTGCCGAAGCCGCCGAAATCGATTTCCATGCCGCGCTGCGGCAGGAATACCTGCGTCGCCGTGCGCTCGACCCGCCGCCAGCCGATCAGTGCCAGCAAGGGCTCAATGGCGGCACGGGTCGGCGGGCGGTCGGCCTTGAAGTTCCACGCACGGCGCAGGATGCCCGATGTGATGTCGAACAATCCGCCGCTCTGCTCGAAACATACGGCGGCATAGTCGAGAAGATGCGAGGTTTCATCGTCGATGCCGACCGGCGCGACACCCGCGGACGCGTTGATGACCGACAGCACGCTGTCGTCGCGATAGCGCGAATATTTGGCCTCGATGCGCGCTACTTCATCGATCGACGCCCTGGCGGCGCCGTTGGCCAGATTGGCCGACAGTGCATAGACCTCGATGACGTTGTCGCAGGCCATGGCCCGGAACGTGAAGCGAAACTTCTGCATGCCACAGTGTAGAACGGAAGTGCGACGGAAGTGCGACGGAACCGCGGACGGAAATGTGGACGGAACAGCCGACCGAACCGCCGGCGGAACGCCCGCAGTAACCGCCCACCAATTGTCTGTCCACGTCAGAACCGGTGCACAATCCCCGCGTTAACGATGAGCGCCTGCAGCGGCTCAAATGTCAGTGTGCCGCCGCCGATTTTCCAGTTGCCCTGCTGCCGATAGAGCGAGATTCCCAGGTCAAACGCGGTCCCGGCGGTGAGCTGGACGATGACCTTCGCCGAAGGCTCGAGTGAGCCGAATGCCGCCAGCCGCTGATCGCTGGACGTGAGCCGTGGTACCGGCCGCTGGGTAATTTCGGCGCGATAGAAGTCGGCCTGATTCTGCGAGTGGTAGCGCAGGCCCGCCTCCCATTTCCAGCCGTCGCCCATCGCCTGCAGCCAGCTCGCATAGAGCGTGTGGGCGCGAATGCCCCAATCGTCGCGGTAGAAGCGATACTCGGCAGCTATCACCGCTTTCTGCGCCGGCAAGGTAAGCTTGTAGCGGTTGAACCAGGCCCATTGCTCGCGTGAATCCGGGCGCAGATCCCGTGCCAGCACCAGCGGGGGAAACAGGCCGTCGCGATAAAACGAGAGTGTGCTGCGATAGGGGTCGTTCAGGAAGCCGGTGGTCCGCGTCCGGACAAGATTGCTTTGCAGCAGCGCGTGCCGGTCGAGTAATTGGGTGACGCCGAACAGGATTTCGCGGGATTTCCGGCGCTCGTTCAAGTCCGGGTCGTCGACCGAACGGACCTCATCATCGCCGCGGCCGTAGCCGAGGGCGAGCGTGGTGTTGCGTTCATTGAAGTCCATGGTCGCGCTGGCGCCATATGCCTGCGAGCGATAGTCCTCTTCGCGTGAAATCGTGCGCGAAAGGCTGACGGACCCCTCGCCGATTTTGCGCTTGACCGACATTTCGGTGGCATTGCGCCGGTCATTGATGGCCTCGCCCGATGCGCCGGTGATGATTTGCACCGGGCTGCCGGATTGGTTGGACACCCGCGAGGCCGAGGCGCCGCTGATCACGTCCAGCAAGCGTGATCCGGCGACTTCCCAGTTGTCACCGAGCGGTAATTTGATCCACGCCACCGACTCGGAGACTTTCATGCGTTCGCCCGATTCGCGGTAGGAGAGCGTGCGCAAGCCCGTCGCGGCCCCGGCAGGCAGCATGGCCGGAATGATTTCATGATCGAGTATCTGCGCGCCGGCGCAGACCGGCAATGCCACAATCGGCAATGCCGCCGCCGCCGACATCAAGGCCGAGATGGCCGAAGCGGTCCGCGTCCGCATGCTCACATCGTGCACCCGCAGCCGCCGCCGCCGGTGACGCGCCCGCCGGAGGCCGCCTCCCGCGCCGCGTAGACCTGATCGATAACCTTGACCTGCGCCGGATCGGGATCGAACTGCATTTCCGGCCGCGCCAGGACGCCCCGTTGCGCCGGCGCCACACTGGCGCAGCCGCCAACCGACGCCGCCAGCAACAAACATCCGGTGCAGCATGCAAGCAATCGTCGCATCAGAATCTCCTTTGTTCGGGCTATCCGTTCCGGGCCGGCAACCGCCACTCCGCTCTCTTACGCCCCGCGCGGCCATTCGGATGCACGCCGGAGTTGCGTGGCGGGGGAGACCGGCCGGGCGGCACATTGAATGGTGACGATTGAAGGACATACTGAAAAGGTAAGGTGTCTATATCGCCCGCCGGGTGATCTGCTGCGGCCATTGCGCCGTATATACGGCTTCTGCCTGGACGAAGGAGACCATCATGATCATGAAACTTGCGCGACTCGGATTGGTGCTGCTGATCGGTCTGGCGGGATCGGCACACGCCACGTTCCATCTGTGGAGAATTACCGAAATCTACTCAAACGCCGATGGCAGTGTTCAATTCATCGAACTGACCGCGCTGGCCGGCGGACAGCAATTCCTGGCCGGCCACCAGATCACCAGCCTGCAGGGCGCACAGAGCAAGTCCTTCACGTTCCCGACCAACCTGCCGGGTGACAGTGCCGAGGTAACCGGCGCGGGTTACTATGGCCCGGAAACCAATACCGACTATAAGTCCTTCCTGATTGGCACGCAGGGTTTCGCTGCGCTGAACGGGGTGAGGCCCGATTACATCGTGCCCAACGGTTTCCTGTTCACGGCCAATGGCACGGTGAACTTTGCCGACGCAGACATCGTCAGTTACACCTCCCTGCCGACGGCCGGCGGGTTGTCGATCGATGCCAACGGTACGACGGCGGTGAACTCGCCCAAGAATTTTGCCGGGAACACTGGCTCGGTCGTGGCGGCAGCGGGGCCGCTCAATTACTCCGATATGTGGTGGGCGGGCCTTCCTGAAAATGGCTGGGGCATGTCCATCCAGCAGCACGGCAATGTCCAGTTCGTGGCCATCTATGTTTATGACGGCACCGGCAAGCCTACCTGGTACGTGATGCCCGGGGGGACCTGGAACGCGAGTTTCACCAGTTATACCGGCCTGCTCTATCAGCCGGTGTCGGCGCCGCTCAATGACTATTCGCCCGCACAGTTCCTGGTTGGTGCCTCGCCGGGCAGCATCACGCTCAACTTTACGAGCAACTCCACAGCGACCATGCAGTACACCATCAACGGCGTGACCGGGCAGAAGGCGCTGACGCGCCAGGACTTCGGCTCGGGCAATTCGCCGCTGAGTGTCGGCGACATGTGGTGGGCAGGTTCCGCGCAGGATGGCTGGGGAATCAATCTCGTGCAGCACGCCGGCATCGTTTTCGGCGTCTGGTATACCTATGGCACAGACGGCAAGCCGACCTGGTTCGTGCTGCCGACGGGCACATGGGCCGGCAATACATACGCCGGGACGCTCTACAGCACCACCGGATCGGCCTGGCTGGGGGCCGCCTACAACCCGGCGCAGCTGAGCGTGACCGAAGCCGGCACGCTTGCCTTCAATTTCACCAATGCGAACAACGCAACGATGAATTACACGTTTATATCGGGTCCCTTTGCCGGGACCATCCAGACGAAGTCGATTTTCCGCCAGCCGTATTGATCGGCGCCGCTTGTGGTCCGGCACTGACGGGACTTGCCCCACCTGCCGGACGGCGTCGCGCGGATTGCCGGTGGCTCGCATCAGCCGCGACGCGCCTTCTTCGCGGCAATGCCGGGCGCTTTGCCCCAGGGCGTGGACAGTTTGATGCAATCGGTTGAACTGAACAACCCGCGTTATCCTGTCGGTTTCAGCCGACGCGTGCCGGCTGCGACAATAGTCAGGAAAACCAGCCATGCCCTTTACCTACAATGTCGTCTCCGGCGCCTCGGCGGACCGCCTCGAAAAACTCATCGCCGAGCGGCTGGCACCCGGTGCCGACAAGGAGGCCATCGACCGGCGGATCTGGCGCCTGTTCGGCGAGACCTGGTCGGTCCTGTTCACCGACCTGGCCGGGTTCTCGCGCAACGTCGCGGAGTTCGGCATTGTCCATTTCCTGCAGACGATCTATGAATCGCATCGATTGCTGGTGCCGCTGATCGAGAAGGACAATGGCATTCTGCTCAAGACCGAGGGCGACAGCCTTATCGTGATGTTCCGGCATGTCAATGACGCGGTGCGCTGCGCGCTGGCGATGCAGCGATGCACGCACGCGTACAACGCGACACGCAGCGACGCGGAAAAGGTGTTGCTGTGCGTCGGCATCGGCTACGGGGAGGTGTTGCGCATCGGCGATGCCGACATTTTCGGCGCGGAGGTCAACGCGGCGTGCAAACTCGGCGAGGACCATGCCAAGGCGGGTGAGATTCTGATCACCGGCGCCGGCGCCCGCAAGGCCCGGTTGCCGCCGGAGACCCGCCTCGAGCCGCTGCGGACGGTCCCCGCCGGCGCGGATTCCGCCTTTGCGCTGATTTACCAATAGTAGATGGCCGGTTGTTTCAGGCTTGCGCGTCGATAACGTCTTGCCGTCAAACCGACGGCCTGTCGGGCGCACAATGGCGCGCAGGGTGGACAGCGTCGGCCAAGCCCATTAGGCTTCATCTGTGACCCAATCACGCTCCCCGATCGTTGTCGCGCCCTTGCGCAAGGCCATCCTGATGCGGGTGAGTTTGCTCATCACGGCGACGGTAATGCTGGTGGCGGCGGGTTTCTTTGTGTTTGGCATGCGGCCGATGATCGAGCGGATCGCGCAAAGCCAGTTTAACGTTGCCGCCGCGCGAGTCGAGGCGAGCTTGAATGCGATGTTCGCGCCGGCGGGAAATCTGCTGGACATGAGTCGCGGCTGGATCGGCGGCGAGGCGCCCGATCTGGAGGACCCGACTGCGTTCAATCGCATATTCCAGCCGGTGCTGAAAGCGCTGCCCCAGGTGACGTCGGTTGTCGCCGGCACATCGACCGGCCAGGGCTGGCTGCTGCTGGAGCAGGGCGGCGGTCGATGGCGCAACCGCATGACCGACGTGCCGCGATTCGGCAAACGCCAGTTGTTCTTTGATCACCTGCCTGACGGCAGTGTCAAGAGTGAATGGCGGGAAGTGGATTATGATCCGCGCCTGCGTCCCTGGTACCTGGCCGCGTTGAAAAGTCCGGCAGGGGGAGAAGTGCGCTGGACGGCGCCCTATGTGCTGTTTACGACCGGCGATCCCGGCATTACCGCCTCCCTGCGCGTGCGTCTTCGCGATGGTCGCGATTTTGCGATCGGTTTCGATTTGATGTTGCGCGACCTGTCGCAATCGACGATGGGGGCCCTGGTAGGCAAGACCGGCCTGGCGCTGGTGCTGACCGACGATGAACGCGTCCTTTCGCTGCCGGCGGTGCCTGGGTCGAATACGCCGTCGGACTGGCTGAAAAAAATTCTCCGGCCTGCCCCCGAATTGGGACTGGCGCCGGTGACCGATGCGCTCGCCGTATGGCGCCGCAACGGCCGTAACGGTCACGATGTCCTGAGTTACCCGTCCGCGGGTGCCCGCTGGCTCGCGAGTATTCGCCCCTATTCATTGGGGGAACAGCGGTTGTGGGTCGTCGTGCTGGCACCGGCCGACGACTTTGAACCGTCGTGGGTGGTGCTGCTGGGCGCACTGGCCGGTGGACTGGTGCTGCTGCTATGCCTCGCGATTCTTCTCATCCGGGCCTATTCCCAACGCATTGCCCGTCCGCTCGAACAATTGGCGGCGGCCAGCAAACGCATCGGGCAGCTTGATTTCGACGCGAGCGTCGCCGTGGAAAGTCCGATCGCCGAGATCAGCCAGTTGGCCGAGGCGCAGGATGGCATGCGCGGCCTGTTACAGCGAAATCAGCGTGAATTGGCGACCCAGGCGGAAACCCTGTCCGGCCAGATCACCGCGCTGCGTGCGGCGGAAATCCGGCTGCGTGAGAGCGAGGCCTACAACAAGGTGCTGTTTGTCGATTCTCGCATTCCGCTGGTGGTGCTCGATCCCGACAGCGGCCGTTTTGTGGACTGTAACGCCGCCGCCGTGGCCATTTACCGGCTGGACAACCGCGATGCGGTACTGGGACGGTCGGTTATCGACGTTTCCGCACCGGCCCAATATGACGGCAGCGACTCGGTCGCCGCCGCGCAAATGCATATCGAGCGCGCCATGCGCGAGGGCTCCCATGTGTTTGAATGGCGTCACCGTTACACTGACGGACGCGAGTGGGACGCGGAAGTTCACCTGATGACCTTTCGTCATGGTGGTCGGACACTGCTGCAGTTCGGCCTGCAGGACATCACCCAGCGCAAGGCGGCCGCCGGTGAGATTGCCCAGCTTGCGTTTTACGACACGCTCACCAGCCTGCCGAACCGGCGGTTGCTATCCGATCGATTGCAGCAATCGCTCGCCACCAGCCTTCGAACCAGCCGCAAGGGCGCGTTGCTGTTCATCGATCTGGACAATTTCAAGACGCTCAATGACACGCTCGGTCACGATCAGGGTGACCGGCTTCTCCAGCAGGTGGCTTTGCGGCTGGTCACGTGCGTGCGTGAATCCGATACCGTCGGCCGATTTGGCGGCGACGAATTCCTGGTGATCCTTGAGGACCTGAGCGATGATCCGCTCGAGGCGGCCCGGCATACCGAAGGAGTCGGCGAAAAGATTCTCGCTGTGCTCAATCGCCCCTACGATTTATCGGGACGTGAACACTACAGCACGCCGAGCATTGGTGTCACGCTGTTTGCCGAACCGGGCGACAACGTCGACGAACTGCTGAAGCGGGCGGACCTGGCGATGTATCAGGCCAAGGGGGCAGGCCGCAATGCCCTGCGCTTCTTCGATCCGGAGATCCAGACGATGGTGGCCGCGCGCGCGGCGATGGAGGAGGAATTGCGGCAGGCGGTGCCGCGCGGCGAACTGGTCCTGCACTATCAGGTGCAGGTAAATGTCGCCGGCCGGCCGATTGGTGCCGAGGCCCTGGTTCGATGGAATCATCCGTCGCGTGGCCTGGTACTTCCGGGCGAATTCATTGCGCTGGCCGAGGCGACGGGTCTGATCCAGCCACTGGGCCAATGGGTGCTTGAGGAGGCGTGCCGCCAGCTGGTCGCCTGGGCGGACCAGCCCCACAAGGCACACTGGATTCTGGGTATCAATGTCAGCAGCCGCCAGTTCCGGCACCCGGCGTTTGTCGAACAGGTGGTGGCGGTACTTGAAAAGACCGGGGCCAATCCGCTGAAGCTCAAGCTGGAACTGACCGAGAGCCTGCTGCTGGAAGACGTCGAAAACGTCGTCCTCAAGATGACCGCGCTGCGTGCGCGCGGACTGAGTTTTTCGCTCGACGATTTTGGCACCGGCTATTCGTCGCTGTCCTATCTCAAGCGGCTGCCGCTTGACCAGTTGAAGATCGACCAGTCATTCGTGCGCGACGTGCTGACCGACGCGAACGACGCGGCAATCGCCCGCACAATCATCGCGCTCGCGCAGATTCTGGGCCTGACCGTGATGGCTGAAGGCGTGGAGACCGAGGCCCAGCGCGACTTTCTGACCCGCCAGGGCTGCCAAGCCTATCAAGGTTACCTGTTTGGACGGCCGGGACCGGCGGATCTGTTGAATTACTGACCGCCCGCATGTTGGCGCAGCCGGTACTTCACTTATGATGTTCAATAATTTATTTCACTTCCGGAATGCACGACATGATCGAACGCACCTTGTTCAACTCAGACCACGAATCGTTTCGCGACAGTTTTCGCCGCTTCCTTGAGCGGGAAGTCGCGCCGTTTCATGCCGATTGGGAGGTTCAGGGCTTCGTGGACCGGGCGGTCTGGAACAAGGCCGGTGAAAATGGTTTCCTGTGCACCAGCATGCCCGAGGAATTTGGCGGCGCCGGCGGGGACAAGCTGTTCTCGGTCATCGAAATGGAGGAACTGGGGCGGGCAGGACTGTCCGGCATCGGCTACTCGCTGCACAGCGAAATCGTTGCACCGTACATCCTTCATTACGGAACCGATGCGCAAAAACACAATTACCTGCCGAAACTTGCCAGCGGCGAAATGGTAAGCGCCATCGCGATGAGCGAGCCGGCCGCGGGTTCCGACCTGCAGGGCGTGAAGACTAGCGCGATCCACCAAGGCGATCACTACCTGTTGAATGGCTCCAAGACCTTCATTACCAATGGCTGGCATGCCGATCTGGTCATCGTGGTTGCCAAGACCAATCCGTCTGAAGGCTCGAAGGGCACCAGCCTGTTGCTCGTTGAGCGCGGCATGCCGGGATTCGTGACCGGCAACCGGCTAAAAAAGGTCGGGCTGAAGGCGCAGGATACGGCCGAGTTGTTTTTCAATGATGTCCAGGTGCCGGTGGAGAATCTGCTGGGGGGCGCGGCATTTGAAAATCGCGGCTTCATCTGCCTGATGGAGCAGCTTCCCTGGGAACGCCTGCAAATCGCCATCACTGCCATCGCCAGCGCGCAGGCGGCAATCGACTGGACCTGCGCGTATGTGAAGGAGCGCAAGGCGTTCGGCCAGGCGGTCGCCAATTTCCAGAACACGCGATTCAAGCTGGCCGAGATGCAGACCGAGGTGCAGATCGCGCAGGTGTTCGTCGATAAATGCACCGAACTGTTGATGGTGGACAAGCTCGATACCGCGACCGCCTCAATGGCCAAATACTGGACGACCGATTTGCAGTGCAAGGTAATCGACGAATGCGTGCAGCTTCACGGCGGCTACGGCTATATGTGGGAATACCCGATTGCCCGCGCCTATGCGGACGCCCGTGTGCAGCGCATCTACGGTGGCACCAACGAGATCATGAAGGAAGTAATCAGCCGGTCGATGGGGCTTGCGGGAAAGCGCGACTGAAAGGATTGGGATTGACCTGGCGGGATGGTTTGTTCATTGACACG
>JBDTSU010000052.1:0-14591 GCA_039930965.1 Betaproteobacteria bacterium | reverse complement strand
CAAGAACATCCTGTACGCCACCGCCACGCAGCCGGTCGCGGGGCCGGCCGGTTCGGGCCTGACGTTTTATCTGCCGGATGCCGAGAAAGCGTTGCAGGTCGCGCTCGGCGCGGGGCCGAACCGGACCTCGCCGATGTTCTCGCTTTATGCCGCCGATACCCAGACGCATCTGTTCACGTCGAGTCCTCAAACCGCCGTGGCCGCGGTGGCCGGCGAATTCAAACTGGGAAGTCAAACAGTGGTGAGCAAGTACGCAAGTTTCGGCAACGCGGTGCCGGACTATGCCCAGTTTGGCGGCAAGCTATGCGATAGCGCCGGGAACAACTGCGTTCAGCCGGCGGCGAGTACGTTATTCAGTGTCTTCACCATCGAGGCGAGTCCGGATGGCCAGCGGTCGCTGGTGCCACTTTTTCGCCTGAGCCTGGTCTGTGCCAGCGGAACAGCCGGTTGCAAGTCGGCCCGTGTGTTTGCCTATGCCACCGATCGCGCCCAGGTGCAGGCCCTTGAAGCCCGGGGTTATGTCGTCGACGTGGTGGAAGGCTATGTCTATTCACCGCAGGGAACCCCGCCGGCCGGCGCGCAGATGCTCTGCCAGGGTTTCGACGTCACGCGTACCGACCATATCCTCTACACCGGGACGGCCTGCAACAAGGCGCAGCTGAGCAATGCCACCGGACAGAGCACCGGCGGAAACTACCAGGCGGCCGGCACGCTGGGTTACGTTCCGTCGACAAGCACCGCCGCACCCGTGAACTACACGGACCTCTGGTTCAACCCCGGCGAAGCCGGCTGGGGCATTCATCTCACCCATCACAACCAGCAGTTGTTCGGCGCATGGTTCACCTACGATGAACAGGGCAATCAATTGTTCATCACCCTGCCTGGATGCAACGTCCAGCCCTTCGATGGCACCAACTGCACCGGCGACCTGTACCGGACGACGGGGCCGTCATTCAAGGCGCCGGTGTTCAATCCGGCGCTGGTCACCGCCACCCGGATCGGTACCGCAACGGTGACATTCACGGCCCAGGATTCGGCGATATTCATCTACCGAATCGGCAGCACCAGCATCACCAAGTCCATCCTGCGGCAGCCGTACGGCAGCACCTTGCGGACGGCCTATCCCAATGACCTGTCGGACCACTTCTATCGTCCCGATGCGTCCGGCTGGGGGGTGGCGGTGGCCGAACACGGCAACAAATCGTTCACCGTGATCTATCACTACGACACCAACGGCAACCCGATGTTCGTCACCCTGCCCGACAGTCAGACGCAGGGTGCCGTGCAGTCCGGCAAGCTCTATCGGACGCGATCGAAGGGCAGCCATTACCTGTCGCCGACATGGAATCCGGCCGATATCGAGGTAAGCGAGGTGGGCAGCGGGACCTTGCAAGCGAGCCAGGGCAAGCTTGATTTCCAGTTCACCATCGACGGCTATGCGCAACAGCATCTCCTGACGCGCTTGCCGTTTTAGCGGGAGGCTGCCGGTTGGGGCGATGTGAATTCAAAACGCGGGCAATGCCGGGAAGCGACGACTCCGGCGGGCCAGGGGCTGCCTACTTTGTTGTTTCTTTGATCATCAGGTGACATGAAAAACTTTCCCGGATTGGCGAGATCGTGTGTGTCCTTCCTCGCGACCATTTTCATTGCGGCATGCGGCGGATCATCGTCCGGACCGGACAGCCAGGTCGCCGTGCCAACGGTGCCGACGGTGCCGACCAGCCCCGTCACGCCGACCGCGAACCCGGCGCGCGACATCACCGACACCCGGCTCGCGTACGATGTCACCGCGCTGAGCGGCACGGCGTCCATCACGTTTGCGGCCAGTACCACGCCGGGCGCCACACTCGAAGTCGGCGACCTGACGCTGGACAGCGTACGCAGCGGCGGCGCGGACCTTGCGTACGCGGCCGACGTCACGGCGAAGACGATCAACCTTGCGCTGGCATCGAGCGATCAGCCGATCAGCGTCGATATCGCCTTTCGCTACAAGCATCACGCGGGTTTCCAGGGCGCCGCCGCGGAGGGTTACACATTCTTGTGGCCCTACTTTTGCGGCAACCTGTTCCCCTGCCACTCGCAGCCGCGCGACGGCACGACGATGTCCCTGAGCCTGACCGGCATACCGGCCGGCAAGACGGCGCTGTACGTGCCGACGCTTTCGGAGGCGCCGGCGTATCAGATCGCGTGGTCGATCGACAACTACACCGAACTTCCGCTGGGCACCACCACCGCCGGAACCAGCGTCTCGGTATGGTACCGGCCGAACGAACTGACGACGGCGCAGGCCGGCACCCAGCATCTGGTTGCCGTGTTCGACTGGTACGAGAAGACGCTCGGCGCATACCGCTTCGGCAACAAGGTCGGCACAGTATCGGTCAATTGGGGCGCCGGCGGGACCGGCGGCATGGAACACCATCCCCGCTGGCACGTCGCATCAAGTTCGCTCGGCAGCGAGGAGATCAATGCCCATGAGGCCGCGCATGGCTGGTTCGGCGACGGCGTGCGACTCGGGTGCTGGGAGGATTTCGTGCTCTCCGAAGGCACGGCCAGTTATCTTGCCGCGCGCGCGCTAGAGGTGGTCGCGCCTCCCGTTGGCGCACAGACCTGGGCTAACTATGCCCTGGCGCTCGCGCAGGTTCCCGGCAGCCGCCCGGTGTGGCCGCGCACCTGCAATACGGTCGATGTCCTCAAGGACAACCTCTTCACCAACGCGCCCTACATGCGCGGCGCTTTCTTCTACAAGGCCGTGGCCGGCAAGGTTGGCGTCGACAAGGTCGACCAGGCACTGGCCGTGTTCTATCGCGACTTCGCCGGCAAGCCGGCACGCATGGCCGACATGCTGACGACGATCAAGACCGTCACCGGTTACGACCCGGCGGCGTGTGCGCAACTCTGGCTTGAAGAGACCATCACGCCGGTGCCGGCGCCGTGCACGTAGAAACGAACGAAATGACTCACGCCACCGGCGCCGGGCCCTTCCGCATGCGTCCCGCCTGCAGCATCAATGCACCCAACCCGGCCAGCAACGCCACGAACACGATCCAGCCGCCAATCCATGGGATGCGGGCCAATAGCGCGACCACCAATACGCCCAGCACCGCGGCGCCGATACGCCATGATGTGGCCGCGCCCCGGTCCGCCTTGAAACGCTTCAGCAAGTAGTCGCCGAGGCAGATGCCGGTGGATACGTAGCCCACCACCAGCAGCATCAGGTACAGCAGGATGGTGAGCAGGCCGAGCGGAATGCCGATGAGGGTAATGAGGAACAACAGCGCCGCGACCGGCACGCAAATGAATGCGACAAATCCCAGCAATAGGCTGAACCCGATCCGGGTGCGCTGGCTTTCAGCGACACCCGCATAAAAGCCCGGCAGCGCGGCGACCAGCACGGCGGCGAGCACCAGCAATCCCGTCGTCCACAGCCAACCGCCACCGCGACGGCCGCTGCCCTCGCGCAGGTGCCGGTTCGGGCCGCCGCGCGCCTCGAATTTTTCAACTGCGCCGGCCACCTGTGCGGCCGGATCGCGCTTGAGTTCGTCGCGGCTCGCGTAGCGCAGCTTGCCGCCGATGCGCGCATTCGGCCCGAGTTCGATCTTGCCTGAAGCGGTCTCGACGTCTCCTGCGATCACGCCGTCGATCAGCACCTGGCCACCAGTCGCCTGCACGTAGCCCTTCACGCTTCCCTTCAGGGTCACTTCGCCACCGGCGATGCTGATATTGCCGGCGACCTCCGACTTGGGGCCAAACTCGATATGCCCGCCGGCGACGCGCGCATTGCGGCCGACGGCGCCGTTGATCGCGAGTTGCCCGCCCACGGCATACAACCCCTGGCCGACGTTGCCGTTCACCGTGACATGCCCACCGGCCAGCGCCGCATCGCCACCGACATTGGCTTCCACGTCGACATTGCATCCGGCCGCGATCACGTCGCCCGCCACCGGCTGGCCGATCTTGACCGGACAACCGGCGGTGAAATGGTCTTTGCCCAGGTCGCGTTCAACCGGACTGCGCTTTTCATCGGCGAAAACCGTCGTGGCGATCGCCGCGATCGCGACGCAAATCAGGCTGATGATCGGTTTCATGATTGCCCTCCATCGACATACGCATAAAAACATAGGCCAATTCGGACGGCGGCATTTTGACACCCGTCAACAAACGCCATGGCGCCCGGCCGCCGGCCGGGTCGCGCGCGGCCGCTCGGGCGCCGCGTTCCGCTTGTGCCGTTCACTTCCATCTGTCCGCAGGCTTCCTCGCATAATTTGCAAACACATAGGACCAGGGAATCACAATCGGAAAAATGACCATTCCCATCAGGCAGGCCACGATCGACTCCCGCGTATCCGCGTCGATTTGATGGGCGGACCACAGCGGCAGCGCGATGGCGGCAAGCCATATCGATTTCCACACCAGTTCAAACAGAAGCAGCGGCAACATTTGCAACGGATAACGAATTCCCAACGCCGCCAACACCGACACGGCCGCCAGCAGACTGCCGGTGGCGCCAGGTGTCGGGTCGCCCGCCATCGCGTGCCGGATAATTCCGGGCCAGATGGTCAGCCCGAGTCCCACCACAATTAGCAGGTAAGTGGACCTCAATAGATACAGGCGAAACGTGGATACGTCCGTCATCGTGCAGCTCTCTTTCTTTCACGCAGTCATGCAAAGCACCAGTACGCGTGCGGTTCTCCGGCTTGCTGGCTTGCCGGCGTGGCGAGAAATTTTCTACCCATTCAATCAGCGCTCAAGAGCATCACGTCACCAGCACCTTCACATCCGGATATCCCATCAACTTCAGGATGTAGTAGTTGGCGGCGGCCTCGCCCGGCTCGTCGGCAATGCAGACGATCTCGGCATAGCGCGGGACGCCGGCCTTGCCGAGGATGGTCCAGATATCCTTCGCGGCTTTGGGCGTGCCGTCGGCATTCACCAGATCGGTGTAGGGCACGTGAATGACTTTTCCATCATGCACTTTGGACGGAAGGGCCTTGCCCGAGGCGATGAAGACCTTCGGGTACAGTCCCTGCGCGGCCGGTGATTCGCTGGTCACGATGCCCGGGCGAATGTTGGCGGGATAACTTGTCGCCGGGACAGCAATGTCCTTCGGCGATTTCCGCGGGCCGATGGTGGTGGCCTCCTTGGTGAGCGTGAAGCCGCCGAGTCCCCAGTCGTCCACCGAGTCCAGGAGCACGGAAACTCTTTTCTGGCCCAACTTCTCCAGCATCAGGTACGCGAGGGCCGAATTTGCATTCACGCCGCCATCGGAGACGATCACCGCCTCAAAGGCCGCGTCGACGCCGGCGGCGCCCAGCACCTCAGCCAGTTTCGCGGGTGCGGCAAGGTGTTGTCTGAAGACCTCGGCGGGAATATTGACGGCGTAGGGGACGTGTCCCAGTTTGTAGGCTTCCGCCGAACGCACATCGACGACGTTCAGTTTTGACACGCCGAAGTTGCGCAGCATCGGGTTGCCCCACCCGTTCAACCAGTTCTTTTCGCGCGTCAGATTCGGCGCGTCGTAGGTCCAGAATGGCAGCCCTCTGTCGTCGCGCAGCCATTCCAGCTGGGACTCCTTGTAGAGCTTGACCCTCGGGTAGTTCAGCATGATCTTCGCGGCGAAAAATGGCACGCTGGCGGCAATGCCACCGCCGCAGTGGGTGTAGACCTGCTGTTCAGGCCTGACCCCGAGATAGGCCAGCATGCGCCTGATCTCCTCGGCGGACTTGAAGGTCTTGTCCGCGTTAAAAAAATCCGCGCTGGGTGCCATGATGGCATTGGGAATATGGCCGGCCCGGTCAAAAAACCTGGTCGCGCCAAAGTGCTGGTCGGGCTCCAGGGCCTCGACGAGCGCATTGTTCGCCGGGTCGCCGGAAGCGACCAGAAATTCCGGAAGCCTTACCCGCACGTCCTCCTTCAGCTTCGCGACGCGGAATGTTCCTGCTTTTGGCGCCGGCGTCGGGTCTTTCGTGACCGCGCCGCCCGTCGCCTGCCATTTGGAAAGTCCGCCGTCGAGGACGAACAGACTATCGGCCGGAAACCCGTGATAGTAGAGATCGAAGAACAGGCTGGTCGCCATGTAGGTGCCGCCCTGATCGTAGATGACGATCTTCTTGCCCTTGCTCACGCCCCAGGACTGGATGCGCTTTTCCATTTCGGCGGCAAGATTCTCGCGGCCGCCGAAGGTGAACACATCGACGTTGACGGCGCCGGCAATGTGCTTTGTCGCATACATCTGGCCAAACGAGGCATCGAGTACCAGCACATCGTCGCGATTGAGGTTCTTCGCGAGCCACTCCACGCTGGCGAGATTACCTTTGCCCCCTTCAGCCGCCACGGCGGGCTGAATCATCAACAGGCAGCCTGCGATCGCCGCCCAAAACCAATAGCTCAATGCTTTCGACATGTCGTCCTCCGGTTGCGTTGTGAGGCTAACGTATTCTCGCGGCACCGCCGGGAGCAAGCCCGTTGCGATGAGCGACGGTTCCGGCAGACGGACCACGATCCGGGTGGATGGGCCGCTCACGAACCGCCGCGCTTACATCATCCGAAAGTAATGTAGAAAGGTCCGGCTCACCGGCAATACATCCGCGCGGTGCTTCAGGTGGATGTTCGCGGTCTCGTTATGGCCGCGCAGAACGTGCTTGATCGCACGCAGGTTGACGACCACCGAGCGGTGCACCTGCACGAACTGCGCGGGGTCGAGCTGGCTGATGAGTTCCTTCAGCGGTGTGCGCACCAGCCCCTCGGCCACCTGGCCTGCCGGATCGTGCCAGGCAACGAGCGTGTATTTGTCCTCCGAGCGCAGGAAGTCGATCTCGTCGGCCGACACCAGCCGCAGCGCCTGCCCCACCGACACCCGCAGCCAGTTCAGCGTCGAAGGAGGCGCATTCCTGAACACCCGCGCCGCGAGCTGGTCGAGCAGGGCCGCGGTGTCGGGGATCTCGGGTGCGGCACGCAGCCGCTCCTTGAGGCGCGCCACGGTATCCATCAGGCGCGCCAGTTCCACCGGCTTCACCAGGTAATCGAGCGCCCCCTGGTCGAACGCCTGCACCGCATACTGGTCGTAGGCGGTAACGAACACGACATGCGCGCGGCGACCGATGAAGCGCGCCGCTTCGATGCCGGACAGGCCCGGCATGTGGACATCGAGAAAACAGATGTCCGGACGCTGCGCCTCGAAACTTTCCACCGCCGCGCGGCCGTTGCGCGCCTGCGCGATGACCTCCAATTCGGGCCAGGTCTGCGCCAGCAGGCGGGTGAGCGATTCGCGCAGCAAGGGCTCATCATCGGCAATCATCGCGGTTATTTTCTTCGTCATTGCTGGCCGATCATCTCGTTTGCCATCACTCACGCGTCCGGTCACGCCGCATTCGTTCGCGCGGGAAACTCGATTTCGGCGCGCACGCCATGCGGCTGGATTTCGCTGAGGCGTACCTGCGCGTCGCCGCCGAAGGCCATCTGCAGGCGTTCGCGCAGGTTGGCGAGTCCCGTGCCCAGTCCTTCGCTGCCCCGGGCGAGGCCCATGCCGGTATCGGTCACTTCGGCACGGCCACGGCCATCCTTGACGGTCACGCGCACATCGATTCGCCCGCCCTCCTCGGCCGGATCGATGCCGTGGTGCATGGCGTTTTCGACCAGCGTCAGCAGCGTCATCGGCGGGCACACCAGCGCACGCGCCGCGTCGTCGGCCTCGAAACTAAACTGCAGGCGGTCGGGCATGCGCATGTGCATCACCGTGAGATACGCCTGCACCAGCTCGAGCTCCTGCCCCAGCGTGCTGGCGCGGTCATTGAGGCGCGGCACCGCGGCGCGCAGGTACGCGATCAGGCTCTCCAGCACCGGCGCCGCGCGCGGCGAACCGGTGCTCACCAGTTCGCGCACGTTGGCCAGGGTATTGAACAGGAAATGCGGCGCGACCTGTGCCTGCAGCAATCGCAAGCGCGCGTCGAGCGCATTGCGCTCGTACTCGCTGCGTTCCAGTTCAAACGTCAGTGCGAGCTTGCGCGCCTCGTCCTTGATCTGCCGCAGCAGCGCGGCCACGACGATCCACGGCGACACCAGCAGCCCCAGGAAGGTCATCATGCCGAAACCGAACAGGCGATTCTGGTTCTGCCACCATGGCGGCTGGTCGCCAAGGGTGGTGACGGTGTAGGCGATCAGGGTGCCGATGGGGACAGCCACCGCCACCGCGACCACTTGCACGGCCCAGCGGGCAGTCCATGCCGGCAGGCGCGTGGGCCAGTGCTCGAATATCCCGAAGGCAAGCAAGACCAGCAAGCCGATAAACAACACGCGCCCAACCAGGACGGGGTATGAGGCTTGCCATGTCGTCAAAATCAGCAGGTGCAGGATGAGGCAGGTCACCAGCGCGACTTTCACGCGCCGCCACTGAAACAGGCGACGCCAGAGAGGCGCATGCGCGGGGCCTTGCGGAAGGATCGATGTATTTGCGGCCGTCATCGCGACAAGATACCAGCGCGGCACGGCACCGCCAAATCGCGGCCGGCATGTTGGCATGGGCTTCCCACTCTGACGCGTCGCGGTGTCATCCTGCCGCCAGGGCCGCTTGTCGGCGCCGGGCGTGTCTCGCCGGCCGTTGGCGGTCATTCGTCGGAATTGCGCTTTTGCATGCGATGGGTCGCGTGGCGCGCACGCCGATATTGATGGGCCTTCGCGCAACCCGACAGGGCACGGAACCAGCTGAGACACCGGTATTGCCTTCCCGGCATCTTCATCAACGCCGCATTGGTTACCATACCGTTTGCGGTACCCGGCCCACCGTCAATTCCGCATGACTTCACCTCGCAAGGAGCTTCCCCCTGTCCTCTCCGCGCATCGTTTTCCTGACTTCGCTGGCCATGATCGCGTTCGCAGGCAATTCGCTGCTTTGCCGGCTCGCGCTCAAGCACACCGGTGTCGACGCGGCCAGCTTCACCGCGATACGTCTCGTCTCCGGCGCGCTGGTACTTTGGCTGCTGGTGAACATCCGGCGCGAAGCGCGAACGGGGCGCGGCAACGGTTGGTCGGCGTTCGCGTTGTTTGGCTACGCCGCCGGTTTTTCCTTTGCCTACGTGACCCTGTCGGCGGCGACCGGCGCGTTGCTCCTGTTTGGCGCGGTGCAGGCGACAATGATCGGGCATGGGCTGTGGAAGGGAGAACGCCTGCAGGGCGTGCAGTTCGCCGGCCTGATGCTCGCGCTCGGCGGGCTGGTCGGGCTGTTGTTGCCCGGGCTCACCGCACCACCGCTGGGTGGTTCCGTCCTGATGCTCGGTGCCGGCGTGGCCTGGGGCGCGTATTCGCTGCGCGGGCGCGCCGCAGGTGCGCCGCTCAAGGTCACTGCGGGAAATTTTCTTCGCGCCGCGCCCATGGCGATCGTGTTGTGCCTCGCCGGCTGGGACCACATTGCGCTCGATCGCGCCGGGCTCATTTACGCGATTGCCTCGGGTGCCCTGGCATCGGGAATCGGTTACGCCATCTGGTATACGGCGCTGCCCGCGCTGAAAGCCACCAGCGCCGCCACCGTGCAACTGAGCGTGCCGGTCCTCGCCGCGCTGGGCGGCATCGTTCTTCTCGGCGAGCCGCTCAGCCTGCGTCTGGTGCTGGCTTCGCTGGCCATATTGGGCGGCATCGCGATGGTGATTGTCGACAAGCACCGACCCGAAAGTTAAACCGGATGCCCGGCGCACATCCATGAACCCCGAAGATCTCGAAAAACTCGTGACCTGGCGGATGCCCTACGGCAAGTTCGAGGGCCGCCTGCTCGCCGATCTACCCGGCAATTACCTGCACTGGTTTGCGCGCCAGGGTTTTCCGAAGGGCGAATTGGGCCGCCTGCTGGAACTGATGCGCGAGATAGATCACAACGGCCTGTCGTCGCTGCTCGATCCGCTGCGCCAACGCTGAGAATCCGGCCGGCGGGCGAAGGCGGGAACGGCGTGGCGATTTCCCCTGCGCGGTCCCGCCGATTGCCGCCGCGCAGGATCGAACCAACCGGCCGGTGATGGGTCATAATCAGGCCAGTCGCTGCGTCGCTAGCGACATGGAGTCTCCCTACTTTTCCGGGCAGTGCCTTGGGCTTCGTGACAGGTACCTTGCTGAATTCACTCAAGCGTTTGAACCGCCAGGCGCTCGCGGGTTTTGCCCACGCGTGGCAAACGATCGCTTTGGCCGCCATCATCCTGTCGCTGGCGATTTCCCCGGCCAGTTACCGCGCCGACAACCGCGTTGCCATCGAGAGGCAGCTGGTGACGGGAACCCCGCAGAACGTGCTCTGGTTCACGGTATTGTGCGCGCTGATCAGCCTGGTGCTGATTCGCATCGTCGTCGTCACCGCCGTGAGTTACGGGCTTTCGCGCTATGCGCTGGAGATGGTGGTGCGGGTGCTGGTGCTGGAGCTCATTCCCCTGACCGCGGCCGTGTTTGTGGCGCTGCGATGCACCCTGCCCGATGGCGTGGAACTGGCCGAGTTGCGCGCGCGCGGCGACCTGGCCGAATTGACCCGGCAGGGAATCGATCCGGTTCGCCGCGAAGCGCTGCCGCGGGTGGTGGCCGGGATGTTCCTGGTCTGGCTGTTGGCGTCGGTGAGTTGCATCATTTCCCTGCTGCTGAGTTACTTCACGCTCTATGGTTTTACGCCATGGGCATTTCCCGGCTATACCCGTGTGGTCGGCCAGGTGTTCAGTCCCGCGGTATCGTTGATCCTGTTGTTGAAAACCCTGTTTTTCAGCATTGCCGTATCGCTGATCCCGATGGCGTCGGCGCTGTACGACAATGTCAGCGCGCCCCTGCACGCCCGTTCCAAGGCGGCGCGTGAACTGGCCAGCATGGTGAGGCTGTTCTCCGTCATCCTGTTGATTGAAATCGTTTCGTTGGTCGGCAACTACTACTGAGGTGCATGCATGCGATTTTCCCCTGGCCCGGCTTTCGATCAACGCGTCTTCGTGCTGACGCCATGAGCGAACCGGTATCGCCTGCCGCCGTGAACCCGGACGCGCAAACATCCGGCGCCGCCGATCCGGTCATCGCCGGCCGGCAGTTGCACCTCCGCGCGGCCCTGCTGTTGCTGCTGATGGTGGCCCTGGTCGCGGGCGCGGGCGTATACGTGATGTACGCACGCGGCGCGTTCGAGGTCACGCAACGCCTGGTCCTGGTGACCGACGATTCCGAGGGCGTGGTGGTGGGCAGCGACCTCACGTTTGCAGGCTTCCCGATCGGCCGCGTCGGCCGCATCGAGCTGAGCCCCGAGGGCAACGCGCGCCTGCTCGTCGATGTCGCGAGCAAGGACGCGCATTGGCTGCGCACGACCAGCATTTTCACGCTCGAGCGCAGCATCGTGGGCGGCACGCGCCTGCGCGCCTTCAGCGGCGTGCTGACCGATCCGCCGCTGCCCGACGGCGCCAGCCGAACGCTGCTGGTCGGCGATGCCACCGCGGAACTTCCGCGCCTGATCACGACGGCAAAGGAGCTGATCGCCAACCTGAAAACGCTGACCGCCGCGGACTCTTCGCTGGACATGAGCCTCGCCAACATCAACAGCCTCACGGAAAAATTCAAGGGACGAAGCGGGGCGCTGGGCGCGTTGCTGGGCGACGAGAAGAATGCGGAGAAATTGCTGCTGGCACTGGACCGCGCCAACAGCCTGCTGGCAAAAGTCGACACGCTGGCGGCCAATGCCGACCGGCAGGTGTTCGGCCCACAGGGCGTGATGAAAGACGCGCATGCGACCGTGATCGAGCTCAATGCCCTGCTGGCCGATGCGCGGGCCAGCCTGAAGAAAGTCGACGCGGTCCTGATCGAGGCGCAGGCGGTTGGCGCCAATGCGAAGGCCGGCACCGCGGACCTCGGCGCATTGCGCGCGGAAATCGACAGCAGCCTGCGCAAGGTGGATCACCTGGTCAATGAAATCAATCGCAAATGGCCCTTTGCGCGCGACACGGAGTTGAGATTGCCATGAACGTTTCCATTCGACGGACCCGGCCGTTGTTCACAGCCGGCATGCTGATGACGTCGATTGCGCTGCTGTCGGCCTGCTCCAGCACACCGGCGCCGGAGTGGCAGGGCAACGCGCAGGATTCGATCGAACGCTCGCTCGAGGCCTATCTTGCCGGCAACGCCCGCGTGGATGCGCAGGAGTTCGCGCGGGCGCGCAGCCAAGTCGCCCGTACCGGCCGCGCCGATTTGCTCGCGCGCGTGGAACTGATGCATTGCGCGGGCCAGGTCGCGAGCCTGGAGACAGGTGAATGCGCGGGCTTCGAGAAATGGCGCGCCGATGCCGCGGCGCCGGAGCGTGCCTACGCGGAATTCCTCGCCGGGCGGCCAACCGCTGCCGATAGCGCGCTGCTGCCCGCGCAGCAGCGCGCCATCGCCGCACTGGCGGATGGCGCGGGCGATGCGGCCGTGACGCAGGCACTGAATGCCATTGCCGATCCGACGTCGAGGCTGGTCGCCGCGGGCGTGCTATTCCGCCGCGGGCTGGCCAATCCGGACGTGCTGGCGACGGCCGTCGACACGGCCTCGTCGCAAGGCTGGCGGCGGCCGCTGCTGGCGTGGCTCGGGGTGCAACGGTTGCGCGCCGAAAAAGCGGGCGACACGGCGACGGTCGAGCGCCTGCGACGGCGCATGCAACTGGTGCTGGACGGCGGCTAGAATCACCACACCTCACATCGCTCAATCGCAAATGACCTCAACCGCGCGCCTCACCATTGTCTTTCTTTTCGTGTTTGCCGCCCGGGCGCATAGCGCGACGGTTTCATTGGTGCCTCAGCCTGCGATGCAAGTCGTCGCCATGGAGGTGGACGGCAAAGGCGTGGCCGGGTTGGAAGACATTTCGATTCGGGAACTTCCGGAGAGGAGTTCGGCGATGGCGACGTTCTCCCTCAATTCCATCATCCGGCGTGGCGCGGTGGTCAGTACGCCTGCCCGGACTGCGATAACGTTCAAGTCGTTGAATGGGGTGATTATTCGTATGGAGCCTGAGGCCGAACTGTATGTCGATGCCGTGATCACCGGCGGAGAGGTCTACCACGTGGGCAAGGGTGCTGTGAAATTTGACGCGGTGCAACCGCTTCAATATCTGGTGGTGAGACATGCCAACATCATCAGTAGCACGCAACAGGCGCGATTCACGGCCGAAGTCGTCAGGGGCGACACGGACATTCGATTTTCCGTTGATCGCGGCGCGATCGACATTGAGGAAAGGCTAACGCTGGTCGATAACGCCGACAATCGTCGAATAATCGGGTATGAAAGCAATACCTTGGGGCCCGGCGAGTCACGCATCGCCACGGATGACGCCGCCAAGCGCAAAGAGCTGCGTTACGAGAGTTTTGGCGCGGCTAAGACGATCGTTTCAGGCACGCTGCAAGAGTTGGCGCCAGCGGGCAATTCGGCGCGGCGACGGACGATACTGCGCCACGCGACCATCATGGCATTGCGATTCAAGAAAACGCGCGAAGCAATCCGTTACCATGAACAATTGCGGGCAACCGGCGATGACGACCCGTACCATTTGCTGTCGGCCTCAACGGCCATTGCCCGCGCGTGCGCAGTCGATTCGGATACCGCTTGTGCGATTGAGTACTACCGGAAAGCCCTCGCATTTGCCGAGGCCCTTTATCCGGACGGATTGCACTACAAGATTTTTGAGATAGGCCGCGGAATTCGCCCGCTTCACAAGACAACGGGCAAGGACGAGAAGTTCGACGCATTTCTCACGCAGATACCGCAGCTCGAATCGAGAATGTTCAACAGCACGCCGGTTGTCATCATCAAACAGGGCGAGACGAAATATCCGCTGAAGATGCGCGAATGGGGGTTGCAAGGTGTTGGCGAGGTCGAGGTCACGATACTCGCGGATGGCAGCCCACAAGATTTGAAGGTCGTCAAGTCACCACATCCGGCGTTTGAACAGGCCATTGTCAAAGCGGTGCTGGCGAGCGTGTTCAAACCGGGGACCGAAGACGAGAAGGCGGTTTCCCGGCGGATATTGATTCCGTTCAGCTTCCGCTTTGAAGATAGTGTCGGCGACCCGATATCCGACCGGGATGCTCCTTTTTCGTTTCCCCGGAATCCTGGAAGTGGCTTGCCGCCTGAGCTTCAGTATGACGAGCCGCCCAAGATAAAGGTGGTTGCGCCGGTGATCTACCCGCGCGAGTTTCTGCAGAACGAGATCACTGGCCATGCAAAGTTGGCGGTTGTGCTCAATGACAAAGGTCTTGTTCGCAGCGTAAAGGTTGTTGACTCCTCCCATCCGGAGTTCGCCGCGGCCACGAAAGCCATGATGCAGGCGTGGGAATTCATGCCGGCGATAAAGGACGGTAAGCCGATCGCTTCGGCCTTCGTATATGTGCAGAGATTTCACTGGGATGAGCGGGATACCGGGGTGAATGAGGTTACTCGCCGTTTGCTCAAGGCCCTCAAATCAAGCAGTTCAGAAATTGCCGAGGTGGATGCGCTCGATTCGCCGCCCAAAGTCCGCTATCAGACCCAACCGGTCGACCCGCGACCCCCTACGACGAATGTCGAACCTTCGGAAGAAGTCGTGATCGAGTTCTTCATTGATCCCGACGGAGGCGTGCAACTGCCGCGCATCGTTT
>JBDTSU010000051.1:0-14646 GCA_039930965.1 Betaproteobacteria bacterium | reverse complement strand
GAACTCCCTTGAGCGGGACCGACCGCCGTCCGGCCTTGATCGTGGGGCAGCGCCGGGCGCGGTCGCACGTGCTGCGCCGGCGACCGATTCCTTGGCGGCGGGACCGGAGATGGACGGTGCAGCAGTTCTGGTGACCGTTACACGCGGTTCGGTGCCGAGATCGCGCGGTGCGATGATCGCCCTTTTGACCGGCGCGTTGAAGTCCGGACCGACCGATCGCTGCGGATCGATCAATACCCATGCGCAGTGTTCGTGCAACTGGCGAAGCTGCTCCTCGTCCTCAATCAGAAATCCCTGCAGCAGGAACGGCGTGTCGATCCAGGGACGGTCGAGGTCGGCGACAAACATGCCGATTTTGATATCTTGCGCGTTAACCTTCTGCGTCATGGGTGTGGTGCCTGCGCTTGCGGTGAATGGAAAAGCGGTTGAAAAAGCGACGGGGATAGCCTGCGGAACAATAGTTTACGTGGTTATGTGCGGCGTCGGACATCTCTGTCATTTTCGCTGCCGGTGGAGGCCGGTCGGACAACACCGGCGCACTTTCCGGTTTGGCATTTGGCGGGAATGCGATTATCCTCGCGCATCCTTTCCCGACATGTCCTGACCGAAAGTATTTGCCAAGTGGATTTCAAACTGCTCGCCACCAGTGGACGCGCCCGTCGCGGAAGGCTCACCTTGGCACACGGCACCGTCGACACGCCCGTTTTCATGCCGGTCGGGACCTATGGCTCAGTGAAGGGCATGAGCCCGGCCGAACTGACGGAAACTGGCGCACAGATAGTCCTGGGCAACACCTTTCATCTATGGTTGCGCCCGGGAATGGACGTCATCAACAAGTTCGAGGGGCTGCACCGGTTCATGGCGTGGAACCGGCCGATTCTCACGGACTCCGGCGGTTTTCAGGTTTGGAGCCTGGGTGAACTGCGCAAAATTACCGAACAAGGCGTGGCATTCCAGTCGCCGGTGAACGGCGACAAGTGCTTCCTGTCGCCGGAGGAATCGATGCGCATCCAGCGTGCGCTGAATGCCGACATCGTGATGATATTCGACGAATGCACTGCGTACCCCTCTAGCGTCGACGCGGCGGGGGAGTCCATGAGATTGTCCCTGCGCTGGGCGCAACGCTGCAAGCTCGAGTTCGGGCGAATCGGCAATCCCAACGCGCTGTTCGGCATCGTACAGGGTGGCATGTACGAAGAGCTGCGCGAGGAATCCCTGGCGGGATTGCTGGACATCGGATTTCACGGTTTTGCCATTGGCGGCTTGTCGGTCGGTGAGCCCAAGGCGGACATGCGCCGCGTGCTCGCGCACACCGCGCCCCGCCTGCCTGCTGACAAGCCACGCTACCTGATGGGGGTCGGCACGCCGGAAGATCTGGTGGAGTCTGTTGGGGTGGGGGTGGACATGTTCGATTGTGTCATGCCGACCCGCAACGCCCGGAATGGATGGCTTTTCACCCGGTTTGGCGATATCAAGATCCGCAACGCCCGGTACAAGGACGACACCCGGCCGCTTGACCAGGCGTGCGGCTGCTATACGTGCCGGAATTTCAGCAGGGGATACCTGCACCACCTGCAACGGATCAACGAAATGCTCGGCGCCCGGCTCAATACCATCCATAACCTGTATTACTACCAGGAGTTGATGCGGGAAATGCGTGCTGCGATCGAGGGTGATTCGTTCGCGTCCCTGGTCGACCGCTTTCGATCCGACCGTCAGAGTGGCCCAGTCTGAACTGGTATAATTTCAAGTTGTCTTTTTGAGCTGGCGGCACCCGCTGGATTTCCAAGATGCTTGAAAGTGCCGCAATACGTCTCCAGCTTGATTTATCTCGAATTATTCCTGTTTTCGGAGACCCTTCATGATCAGTAACGCCTACGCTCAAGCCGCCGCGCCCGCCACCCAAGGTGACCCGCTGCCGAGTCTCTTCATTATTATCGGCATGTTTGTGCTGATGTATTTCCTGATGATTCGCCCCCAGCAGAAGAAAGCCAAAGAACACAAGCTGATGGTGGAGGGCCTGCAAAAAGGCGACGAAGTGATCGCGATGGGCATTATCGGCAAGATCACCAAAATAGGCGATGGCTACATTGGACTGGAAGTATCCGACGGTAATGTGCTGCATATCCAACGCCAGGCCGTCACGACCTTGTTGCCGAAAGGCACCTTCAACGATGTCGCAAAGTGATGATGCCCCCGGCCTTGCCGGGCGCATCATCATCCTGAACCGCGCCGCGGCAAGGGCTCTCGTTGCATCGAGGCAGCATCAGCAAAAGGTTTCGAGGTCTAAATGAACAAATATCCCGTCTGGAAGTACGTCGTTATCGGCATCGCCCTGCTGGTGGCTTTTCTCTACGCATTGCCGAATTTCTACGGCACGGTTCCCGCCCTGCAGGTGGCCGGTTTGCGCGCGGTCAAGGCCGATGCCGTGACCTTGAAGACCGTGGAGGATGCACTCAAGGAGGCGAAAATCACCGCCACCAGCGTGCAGCTGGACGGCGAGGTGGTCAAGGTCAAGTTCACGGATCCTGGCACGCAATTGCATGCACGCGACGCGATTCAGCAGAAAGTCGGCGCAAGCTACGTGGTCGCCCTTAACCTCCTCTCCAATTCGCCGGCCTGGCTATCCGCGATCAACGCCTTGCCGATGTATCTCGGCCTTGATCTGCAGGGGGGCGTGCACTTCCTGATGCAGGTCGACATGAAGGCGGCCGTCGACAAAGCAGTCGATCGCTATACCGGCGATATTCGCACCCTGCTGCGGGACAAGAAAGTCTTCTACTCCGGCATTGCCCGCGAGGGCGAGCGGATTGTGGTTCGCTTCAAGGAGAAGACGGAATTGCTGCGCGGCCAGAAGGAGATCAACACGCAATTGCCGGAATTGCTGTTGCGCGAAACCGAGGTCGGTGGCGAATCGGTGCTGACAGCGGTGATGAAGCCGGAAACACTTAAAGCATTGCAGGACACCGCCTTGCAGCAGAACATCACCGCATTGCGCAAACGAGTAAATGAGCTCGGTGTTTCCGAGCCGATAGTCCAGCAGCAGGGCGCTGATCGAATATTGGTGCAGCTCGCAGGCGTGCAGGATCCCGGGCGCGCGAAAGATGTTATCGGCCGCACGGCAACCCTGGAATTGCGACTGGTGGCCGAAGATCACATGAGCGGCGGCGGATTTGAACACTTCCGCAATCAGCCCGCGCCATTCAATACGGAAAAGATGGTCGATGACAAAGGTCAGATCGTACTGGTAAAGAAGCAGATTGTGATTACCGGGGACAAGGTCACCGACGCGCAGCCGGGTTTCGATCAGCAAACCAGCCGGCCGGTCGTGAATGTCCGCTTGGATGCCGCCGGCGGACGCGTCATGCTGCAAACCACTCGCGAAAACGTCGGCAAGCGCATGGCCATGATCCTTATCGAGAAGGGCAAGCCGGACGTGCTGACCTGGCCGTCGATTAACGGCGAATTTGGGCCCCAGTTCCAGATTACCGGCGGGTTTACGACGCCGGAAGCCAAGAACCTGGCGCTGCTGCTGCGCGCGGGCGCGCTGGCGGCGCCGATGGAGATCATCGAAGAGCGGACCATCGGCCCCAGCCTGGGGGCGGACAACATCGACAAAGGCAAGAATTCGCTGCTGCTGGGATTCGCGTTGATCACGGTGTTCATGATCGTCTATTACATGCTGTTTGGCGTGGTATCGGTGACGGCGCTGGCGTGCAACCTGTTCTTTCTCGTCGCGCTGCTGTCGATGTTGCAGGCGACACTGACCTTGCCCGGCATCGCCGCCATCGCGCTGGCGCTTGGCATGGCCATTGATGCCAACGTGCTGATTAATGAGCGTATCCGCGAAGAGCTTCGCAACGGCATGTCTCCGCAGATGGCGATCCAGGCTGGTTACGATCGCGCGCTGGACACCATCATTGACTCGAATATCACCACATTGATCGTCGGTTTCGCACTGCTGATTTGGGGTTCCGGCCCGGTGCGTGGCTTCGCGGTGGTCCACTGTCTCGGCATTCTCACCTCGGTATTCAGCGCGGTGATGGTCTCGCGTGGCCTGGTCAACCTGATTTACGGCGGCAGGAAGAAGGTAGCGAAACTGTCGATCGGCAATGTGAACTGGCACAAGGAAGGCAGCCAGGTCCCTGCCAAAGCGTAGTTGCGTTTGCCCGCCTAACCCGGAACCGATAGGAAGCAACATGGAGTTTTTCAGAATCAAGAAGTCAATCCCGTTCATGCGCCATGCGCTGGTGTTCAACGTGATTTCGCTCATTACCTTTCTGTTGGCGGTGGTGTTTCTCGCCACCAAGGGCCTGCACTATTCCATCGAATTTACCGGTGGAACGGTCATCGAGGCACCTTTCAAGCAGGCCGCTGACCTGGAAAAAATCCGCACCGACCTGACGCAGAAGGGATTCCTGGATGTGACCGTGCAGAATTTCGGCTCCGCCAAGGACGTCCTGATTCGCCTGCCGTTGCGCACGAGCACCGGCAATCAGAATGAGGCGATGGAAAAGCAGAAGAATACGATTATCGAGACCTTGATCCCGTTGGGACTGGATTACGATCTGGAACTCGCCAAGACCGATCCGAAGGCAAACAAGCTGCGCGTGGAGTTTGTCGGCGGGCAGGTCGGCAAGGAACTTGCCTACGACGGCAGCATTGCGCTGCTGGCGGTGTGCATAGGCATCATGGCGTATCTGGCGATCCGCTTCGAGTGGCGCTTTGCCGTGTCCACCATCGTGGCCAACTTGCATGACGTGGTAATCATCCTTGGCTTCTTCGCGTTCTTTCAGTGGGAATTTTCGTTGCCGGTCTTGGCTGCGGTTCTCGCCATTCTCGGATACTCCGTGAATGAATCGGTGGTGGTATTCGACCGGGCGCGCGAGAATTTTCGCAAGATGCGCAAGGCAACCACCGCGGAAATTTTTGACGCTGCAATCACGGGGACCATCTCGCGCACCATCATTACCCATGGATTGACGCAATTGATGGTGCTGGCGATGCTGTTCGTCGGCGGCCCCAGCCTGCATTACTTCGCATTGGCCCTGACAATCGGCATTTGTTTCGGTATTTATTCCTCCGTGCTGGTGGCCTGCCCAATCGCAAAATACCTCGGCGTTTCGCGTGAAGACTTCGTCAAGCCGGTCAAGAAAGAGGGCGACCCCGAAGTCATCTCGGCGCAGCCCTAATAGCATCACGGCCGCGCGCCATGGAGTGGCTGCTGTCAGCGGTGGACGTGGTGCTGCACCTCAACCGGTATCTGGCCGACTGGACCGTACTCTACGGGCCGTGGATCTACGCGATCCTGTTCCTGGTGGTTTTTTCCGAGACCGGCTTTGTCGTCACACCGTTTCTCCCCGGTGATTCGCTTCTGTTCATTGCCGGTTCGCTGGCGGCGCTGGGCAGTATGGACGTGCACCTGGTGGTGCTGATCCTGTTTGTCGCAGCCGTACTGGGCAACACGGTCAATTATGAAATCGGCCGCTTCCTGGGCATGAAGTTCTTCGTCGACGAGAAGTCACGCTGGCTGAATCCCCACTATGTCAAGCGCACACATGAATTTTTCGAGCGCTGGGGTGGATTTGCGGTGGTGCTTGCCCGGTTCGTCCCGTTCCTGCGAACGTACGTGCCGTTTGTGGCCGGACTGGGGGCGATGGCACGCGTGCCATACGTCGCCTACACGCTGCTCGGCGCGGCACTATGGGTGGGGTCGCTTACGTACCTGGGATACTTTTTCGGCAATATTTCGTGGGTCAAGGCCAACCAGGGGTTGCTGGTGATCGCGGTTGTCGTTGTCAGCGTGATTCCAGTGATAGTGGGTCTCATCAAGGCGCGATTGGCGTCCGGGCCGCCGAAACGGCCGAAGTCGCCGTGAACTTCGCGTACAGGATTGCGGCAAGGAAGAAGATACTGGCAAGGGCCACTTCAATGACGGCCAGTGTCGATGAAGGCGGCCGATCCGACCATGCGCGCACCACGCCTTCCGTGAAATACAGCAATATGAACATGCAAGCCCACTGGTAGGTATAGCGATTGCCGCGCAGTACGCCGAATAGCGGCACCAGCAAGGGCAGCACCTTCAGCATCAACCATGAACCGCCGGGCTTGAGCGGGGCCAGAAAGATCTCCCACGCGAGGCATAACGCAATGAGTGCAATCAGGGAGCAGATTGCCGTGCGCCGGCACAGCCTGACCATGGTGGGCGAGCCTTGCATCGACGCCTAGTCCGCCAGCTTGGCCGCGGTAACGGCGAGGCGTTTGCCCAACTTGAAGGCGAGGTCCTCTTCGACCTCCGAGACCGGACGGTCGTTTGCCTGCCCGGCGACATGACTGGCGCCATACGGCGTACCGCCTTCACGCGTGGTGGAGAGCAAGGGCTCAGTGAAAGGCAGGCCCACCAGTACCATGCCATGGTGCAACAAGGGAAGCATCATCGACAGCAGCGTGGATTCATTGCCGCCATGAAGTGTGGATGTCGACGTAAATACACAGGCGGGTTTGCCGGCGAGAGTACCGCGCATCCATTCCCCCGCAGTTCCGTCAAGAAAATACTTCATCGGTGCCGCCATGTTTCCGAATCGGGTGGGGGAGCCGAGCGCGAGGCCGATGCATTCGCCAAGATCGGCGGCAGTGACGTAGGGCGATCCCTCCGGTGGAACCGCCGGCTCGGCGATCCGGGTGACGGGCGCGACTCTTGGCACGGTGCGAAGCCTGGCGGAAATCCCGGCGACGCTTTCGACGCCGCGCGCCAGGTGACGTGCCAGCTCCCGCACCGAACCCGAGTGGGAGTAGTAGAGAATCAGGATATCGGCCATGAGTCTTGTCTGGTTGGTGGATGTCATCTGCTGCCGGTATTATACGAACGCCACCTTCGTACCGGCGCAACGGCGGAAATGGATCCTGAAGGTCTCGGCTCTCGCGGATGGAATCCCCCCTAAAATGCCGGCTCGTCTCGCATGGTAGTTGACGAATGGCACGAACGGAATTGACTTCACCACGCCCGGTCATCGATTGGAAGAATCTGCACAATGGAATTTCTTGATCAACTCTGGCGCTATTTTCGATTTGTTGCGCGTCGATTTGTCGACGATCGTTGCCTGATGATCGCGGGCAGCCTCACCTATACGTCACTGCTGGCCCTGGTGCCGTTGATTACTGTCACCCTGGTCCTTACCTCGAACATTGCCGTCATTCACGACCTTGTCCTGCAAGTAAAGACATTTGCGCTCAAGAATCTGGTGCCCGATGTCGGCGGGCGCGTCGTCACGATGTACGTGGAACAGTTTTCGCAAAATGCGGCCCGGCTGACCGTCATCGGGCTATTGATCATCGTCGCGACCGCGTTGGCGCTGATGTTCACGATTGACACCGCATTCAACGATATCTGGCGCGCCAGGCGGCGGCGCTCGTGGTGGAAGCGGCTGGCCAGTTATGTGGGCGTGCTCGCGGTCGGGCCGCTATTGATCGGCGCCAGCCTGACGCTTACGTCCTACCTGGTGCATTGGTCGCGACGACTGGATCGCGTATTGCCGTCGCTCGACGACTGGCTGTTGCAACTGGTGCCCTTCGCGCTAACCACGCTGGCGCTGGTGGTCGCCTACCGCGTCATGCCGGCACGGCATGTGCCGGTTCGACACGCCGTTGCCGGTGGCGTGTTTGCCGGCTTGCTGTTTGAGATCGTCAAGCATCTGTTCGTCGTATACATCATGCGGGTTCCCACCTATAACGTGGTGTACGGCACGTTTGCAAGCGTACCCATCTTCCTGTTCTGGCTGTTCTGTTGCTGGATTGTGGTGCTGGTCGGGGCGGAAACCGCGGCGACACTGTCGTACTTTGGGGAGGGCATTGCAAGGGGCGCATTGCGCACCGCGGGCGTGCAATCCCGCCCCGAGGCGAACCGGCTGCTCGATGCCTTGGCGCGCGCTGAACAGGCCCAGGGACTCGCCGCGCTGCGGTTTCAGGCGCCGATGCCCATCGATGTTGCCGAAGACCTTCTGCATGCGCTGACGGAGGCCGGACTGGTCGAAGCGGACAGGCGCGGCCGTTTCCGGCTTGCCCGTTCGCGCGACTCCATTCAGGACGACGACGTGACGCGCGCCCTCATTCAGTAGTGCCCGCGCGGCGGGCCGTCTCGCCGCATCATGACGCCTGGAACTGAAACATGTCGAAACGACTGGTGCGCTCAATCAAGGTGGTGGCGCGCACGCGGATCAGGTCACCCTGGGCGTTCAGTTCGAATTCGCGCAGGTCGGAAAATGTGTCAGGCGCAGCCAATACGGTGTCGCTTTCCTCATCCGGCATCAGCGGGAACAGCATCAGTGCAGGTACGGCTTTTCCGATGGAACCGATCGTCGGCTCGACGGTAATGCTGATGGCGGCCGGAGCAACCAGTTCGACACCGAACTCAAGCGCATTTCCCTCCAGCAGGGTTAACCAGCGGACGACACCGATATTCCAGCTGCGTCCTCCGACAAAACGAACGCCGACGGTTTCGCCGACCGTGATACTTACATTGCCCCCGGATTCACGGTGCATGCGCAGGCCGTTGGCGCTCTGATTGAGTACGTGCCATTCTTCGACGCCGATCATTTGCGACATCGGGTCCTGAGGAATCTTCAGCAAGGGAATGGTGTCGCCATCGCGGATGGCCTGCGCATCGGCTTCCGGATCCTCACGGGAGGCGAGCTCGGTAAAGTAGCTGATCGCCTTGATGCCGCTGCACAGCGCCACCGATGAATCTGCCGGGTTGCGGCGAAACTGGCGTTTAGGCGGGTCCCCCCACAGGCGGATCAGGCGCATGGTGAGATCGGTGACATCGTGGGTCGCACGGCTTTTGGCCGCGACGGCGCCGGTGCCGGATTGCGCGCGGACGCGCTGCTGGATCTTGTCCACGAGCCGGCCGGGATCCACCAGGCGCAACACCTGTCCCGCAGGGGGGCGCCCGCCCTGGATCAGCACCTTCGGGGCCTGGTCACTGTCGAGGGCAACGACAAACAGGCGCTGCGGGTTGAGGCCATCCGCCTCGGTGCGAAGATCCACCAGGCCGCGGTTCTGCTTGAGAATTTCCAGCACGCGTTCCACCTCCTGGTACATCAACCGGTACGGATCCGCGAGCGACACCAGCATGACATCCACATAAATGTCCATCATGTTCACGGGCGTTTCCGCGTCAACCGCCTCTCTTAACAGGCCTTGCTCATCGGCATACAAGAAAAGTGAGTGCATTTCCTGCCATACGCCGGCCGGGACGGGGTAATAGGTCTTGTAGCTCGCCAGCATCAGTTCGCGTAAATATTGCATGGCCCTGAATACCGGCAAAGGCAAATTCTTCCTGGCATTGAAAAACAGGGATTTTCCGGTCTTTTCCAGGACCATCATCTTGTAGGCGTATCCGCACTGGACCAGCAACTGGCTGGCGATGTCAAAAGCCTCCTTCTGCCTGGGCGGCAGCGGCAGGCTGCTGTACGCAAAAACGGCCTCAAGTTCGTCAAGCAGGACGGCAATAACAGGCCGGTAGATTTCGACGAGTGCGACACGTTCTTCGGCCGGCATCTTGGCATGATTGAGTGACTCGATGGTCTCCGCGATCGCACGGCTCGAGTCCATGGTTTTGGTCAATGGAAGCGATTCGATCCAGGCCTTGGCCTTCTTCGGGCTGATGTCAATTTCTTTGGGCAGAATTCGGATCGTGGTGGGTATGGAAAGACTGAGCGTCATGAATTCCCCGTGTGCGGTTGGGTGTCTTCGGCCGCGAAAGTTGAGGCGACTGCGGACGAAAACGACAATGCTATGATGCTTTTTTTAGTGATCGCGAAGCCAAACGTGCATATTTCAACACATTACCGCGCCGTCCTGAAATTTGCTTTGGCTGCGCTCTGCGCGGGAGCCGTCAGCGCACATGCCTTCGAACTCAAGGATACGACCGGAACCGCGCAGCGCCTGGCGGATTTGAAGGGCCGATGGGTGGTAGTGAATTTCTGGGCGACCTGGTGCGCGCCATGCGTCAAGGAGATACCAGAGATCGCCGTGTTTGCCCGCGAACAGGGTGAAAAGGTCCGCGTGCTCGGCGTGGCGCTCGATTGGGATGACGAAAAACAGGTCGCCGCATTTGCCCGAAAAGTGGGTCACACCTACCCGCTGGTGCTCGGCACCGACGCAAGCGAGAAGGCCTTCGGCAAGATGAAGGGCCTGCCGACGACGATTGTCTACGATCCTTCCGGCAAGGTGGCCTATCAGAAGACCGGTACCGTCACCCGTGAATTGCTGTTGCGTGTCGTCAAAGGCGAGAAAGTCTCGAATTGAATCGCGTGACACCAGCATTGGCGCGCTCTTCCGGGCGAAAAAGGCTTGTGGGCCGCACCCGTGCTGGGCCTCCTGCATCAGGAGAAGATTTCTGGCAGAGTCACGCGACGCCGGCGACGGGAACCCATGGCCCGCAATTTTTAAAACGCCGTTCAAACGAGGCGTTGAATTTCGCGTGATTCAGCAAGGAATTCAAGCAAGACGCTTATGTCACCTTTGGCACCACAAGAAGGAAACAACATGTTAATCGGATCCATATCACGGGCGTGGGTCGCCGGCATCGTTTTGATGATGACGGCGCCGGCGGCGATGGCCGCTGCGCCGGGCGTCAAGTCACAATTCGACGCCTTGCTCACGGCCCATTGGGAATGGCAATCCCAGGAATTCCCCGAGTGGTCTACCTTGCGGGGCGACCCCCGCTACAACGATCGCCTCACCGATAATTCGGAAGCGGCCGCACGGCATCGTCGCGTGTATCGCCAGGACTTGCAGGCTCGATTGAATGCGCTCGACCGCCGGGCGCTGGCCGGACAGGACCGCATTACCTACGACGTGATGAAAAACCAGCTCGCCAGCGATACCCGCCTGGACAACCTGTATGCGAAACTTCCAGGTGATCTGCCCTATGGCGCCGACGACGACTGGCTCAGTCTCACGCCGGGCCGGGGTCCGCACCGGCTGCTGCCGCTGCTGGCTCGATCCTCTCCGTTCAATCACGTGAAGGATTACGAAGACTACCTGAAACGCCTGGCGGCATTTCCGGCGTCGCTGGCCGCGCATCAAACGTGGCTGGCGCGCGGCATGGCGACCGGTTGGGTGGCGCCTGCCAACAGCATGCGCACGCTCCCCGAGCAGATGCAGATTCACATTGGCGCGGATCCTGCCGCCTTGCCGGCATACCTGCCGTTTGTGAAATTTCCGGTCGATATCGCTGCTGAGGACCGGGAACGATTGTCGCGTGCCGCGCGTAGCGTGATCGGCGAGAAACTCGTGCCCGCATTTCGAGAGCTGCAGACATTTATCCGCGAGAAGTACTTACCGGCCGGAGCCGCCAGGGACGCGTCGCCGGGCGCGGCATCCCTGCCTGCCGGGAAGGCCTATTACGAAGCGTCTATCGCACGATTTACCACGACCGGGATGAGTGCCACCGATATTCACGAGTTGGGATTGCGGGAAGTGGCCCGCATCATTGGTGAGATGGAACGGGTTATCACCCGCACCGGTTTTCCCGGTACGCGCAGCGATTTCAATTCAATGCTGCGTACCGATGCCAGGTTCTATTACACCGATCGCGATGAAATGGTGGCCGGCTATCGCGCGATCGCCAAACGCGCCGATGCGGAACTGCCGCGCTTCTTCGCCGAACTGCCGCGGCAGCCGTATGGCATCCGCGCGATGGATGCGTCGTTGGGTGATGCCGCCGAGCACTACACAGCCGGCGCGGCGGACGGTTCACGCGCCGGATTTTTCGAGGCCAACGTCAATAACCTGCGTACGCGGCCAAAACACTGGATGGAAGTACTGGTGATGCACGAGGCAGTGCCGGGGCACCACCTGCAGATCGCCCGCGCACAGGAGCTCAGGGACCTGCCGCCGCTGCGAAAATTCGCGCGCTTCACCGCCTACAGCGAAGGCTGGGGCCTCTATTCGGAGTCTCTCGGCGAGGAGATGGGCTTCTATCAGGATCCGTACTCCAAGTACGGGCAGCTTGCCGCCGAAATGCACCGCGCGGCACGCCTGGTCGTCGATACCGGCATTCATACCCAGGGCTGGACCCGGGAGAGGACGATACGGTATCTGATGGAAAACGCCGGGCTCGTTGAAGGCTTTGCCGTCGCCGAGACCGATCGATACATCCTGTGGCCGGGACAGGCCCTGGCATACAAGATCGGCGAACTGAAAATCAAGGAACTGCGCGCGAAGGCAAAGCGCGCGCTTGGCGAGAATTTCGACGTGCGCCGTTTCCACAATGCGGTGCTGGACAATGGACCCTTGCCGCTGGAAATTCTCGACCAGCAGATCGACCAGTGGCTGATACGGGAAAGGCAGCGAATCGCCACGCTGAAATGAACGGCGCCTGCCGGCACGCAGTTGATATCGGGTGGTGGTTTTCCGGCGGTGCTATAGTTAATTGGATGGGGGATGTGTCTGTCCGCTCCCGTCCCGCACAAAAGGGAAAACGTCCTATGAAACGAATTCTCCTCGTCGCCGTTGCGGTGAGCGTCCTGATGTTGACGGCCTGTACGTCCGGCCTCGATCGCAAGCTTGACGGCTCGAACGAGAAATCCTTCGAGTCAAGCCTTGAGGCGATGAAAAAATCTGCCAAAGCCGATGAAATCGCCCGCCTGGACGATGCACTGCTGGTGTTGGCAATAACCGACGTCAGCATCGGTTATGAAGGCGGCATTATCGGTGCGCTGGCGAAAATCTCCACCCGCACGCCGGAACAACTTGCGGACCAGTTGATGCCGCTGGTCAATGGCAAGACGGGACGCGAAATCGTCGCCGCCGGCCAGAAACGCAAGAAGTATGAGGCGTCAAGGCAGCTCACCAATGTCGACCGCGAATTGGCCCGGCTCAGGAAGTTGTGCGAAGAAAAGATATCGACCAAGGGCGCGATTGCCCCCATCGAGGTGCTTGAGCCCACACTGCGTTTCAACAGTGTTGGCCCGGAGAAAATGAGCGTGATGGATTTCAAGGTCCGCAACGGCACCGAGGTCGGCCTGACCTATCTGTATATGCGCGGGACAGTCGCCGAATCGGCCAGCCAAAAGGTCCTGTTCAGCGATGACATCAAGTACAAACTTGCAGACGAGCCCCTTTTACCCGGCGTTACCAAAAGCCTGCGCCTGCCGCACTCCGGGCGCGGGAAATGGAACGCGCCGGAAATCTGGGGCAAGGAGAACCTCGTGTTTTCCATCGAGATTGTCAATGCGGAAAATCTTCAGGGGCAAAGACTTGCGGCATCATTCACTCACAAGGACGGTGAGCGGCTCGTGTCGCTGGAAGGTACCCGAAAGGCATTGGACGCGATACTCGCGGAGAAGTAGTTGCGGCCCGTTACCGCAGGTGCGAGTTGGCGGATTGGCATTGTCTTGAAAATGACACGTCCGGCTCCACTAGAATGAGACAGGTTCGATCGCAAACAAGATAACAACATGAGCCGCGCACAGACCGTCGTCCTCGCACTTCTCATCATGAATTTCCTGCTAGGTGCGCTGTGCCTCGCCGCCGCGCGCGGCGAGCGGTCAGTCCCGGCGCTGCGGCTTTGGGGGTGGGGCACGCTGATTTACGCGGCGGGACTGGCGATCACCATGCAGCGATGGATGCCGGCGGCAGTCGGCCTCACGCTGGGCAATGCGCTGATTGCGTGGTCACCGATCATCATCGTCGAGGGCGTGCTCGCGAATACCGATTTTCGCCTGAAACGGCGCTGGGCATATGCCGCGCTGGTGCTGGTGATCGCGATTCTGGTTTATGGCAATTCGCTCGCCGAGCCCCTGTCGCTGATCAACCTGGTGGCGCCCACGCCGATCGCGATTGTCCTGTTCCTGCTGGGTGCATATCAACTGTTGCGCAAGCCTCCTTCCGCCGCGCGCGTGGCGGCGCGTTTTTTGGCCGGTACCATGCTGTTCGCGGTCGCGGTATGGAGCCTGCGCATCGCCTTCATCTGGAACATTGCCAGCGTGAACAATGATCGCGACAGTGTCGATCTGGTCATTTCGCTGTTTGCCATCGCGCAAATTGTGGTTGCGGTGGCCTGCACCATGGCGCTGTTCTGGATCGAAGTACGCAAGATGGAGATGGTGCTGACCCGGGTGGCCTTTACGGATTCGCTCACCGAACTGCCGAATCGTCGCGCCATCATCCAGCGCTTCAAGGAAGAGGAGTCTCAGGCGGTGCGCCATGGCAAGCAGTTTGCGCTGCTGATTCTCGACATTGACCATTTCAAACAATTCAATGATCGCTATGGTCACTTGACCGGCGATGCGGTGTTGCGGCATGTCGCCGATTGCCTGGCCCGCACGCGACGCGCCGGCGACGCGCTCGGCCGAATGGGCGGGGAGGAGTTTGTGATGCTTCTGGCGGGTGACCTGCTGATTGCGCAGGGTGCCGCCGAGCGGCTGCGAGCGCAGGTTGAGGAAGATGTCTTCCATTGCCGCGGAGCGACACTGTCTGTGACGGTTAGCGGCGGGCTTGCCATGTTTCCCGGCGATGGCGTCGATTGGGACCAGTTGTTCTCGGAGGCCGACAGGCGCCTCTATGTTTCCAAGCAAAACGGTCGCAACCGCATCACAGCATCGTCGGCGACCAACGGCCGGGGCCCGCCCGCGATGACCC
>JBDTSU010000050.1:0-15032 GCA_039930965.1 Betaproteobacteria bacterium | reverse complement strand
ACGCACGGTTCGGAGGGAGGGGAGGGCGAGAGCCTTTCTCTACCCCTATCATTTTTGATGGGCAAAACGTATTGCATCTACATTTTAGCAAGCGGTTGCCGTGGAACAATCTATGTTGGCGTGACCTGTATTCGGAGATTTGCGGTTAGTTGGAGTTTGAAAATGGATTCCCGCGTGCGCGGGAATGACAGTGGCTTGTTGGTATGGTGACGCAGGTAGGTTGGTACGTTTGAATGGATTCCCGCTCGGCGCAACCCTTGTGGTTGTGCGCGGGCATGTCAATGAATGAGGAGGGCCCCAGCATGCTGGCCTACGTAATAAGACGACTATGGCAAATGATTCCCACACTCGCGGGTGTCGTGCTGCTGATTTTTTTCCTGTTCAATGCCGTCGGCGGCGACCCCGCGCTGGTGTTGGCGGGCAAGATCACCAATCCTGAGCAGATCGCCAATATTCGCAGGCAGCTCGGCGTGGACGAGCCTTACTGGTATCAGCTGTGGGTGTTCGTGAAGCAGATCGTCACCTTCGACTTCGGCCGCTCGTGGGCGACCAACGAGGAGGTCTCCAGGATCTTTCTCACACGCATCGGCCCGACGCTGACGATCATGATCCCGGTGCTGGTGCTGGAGACGGTCATCGGCGTGATCCTCGCCATCGGTGTGGCCTATGTGCGCGGCACCCTGACGGACCGGCTGATCATGATGGTCTGTACGATTGCCATGTCGGTTTCGTTCCTCGTGTACATCATCGTCGCCCAGTACTACTTCGGCTTCAAGTGGGGCATCTTTCCCGTGCAGGGCTGGACCGACAGCTTTACCAAGAACCTGGTCATGTATGCGCCGTTACCGATCATGCTCGCGGTGTTTGTGAGCCTCGCGCCGTCGCTGCGCCTGTATCGCAGTTTTTTCCTCGACGAGATCAATCAGGACTACGTGCGAACCGCGCGCGCAAAGGGCCTGTCGGAAAAAGTCGTGCTGCTCAAGCACGTGCTGCGCAATGCGCTGATCCCGATCCTGACCAATATCGGCATTGCCCTGCCGGGACTGTTCGTCGGTTCGTTCCTGCTCGAGACATTCTTTTCGATTCCCGGGCTCGGCCGCGAAATCCTGGTGGCGGTGAACCGCTCCGATTTTCCCGTGATCAAGGCAGCCACGGTGTATCTGGCCATGGTCACGATGATCATCAATCTCGCCGTCGACGTGATGTATAAGGCCGTCGATCCGCGGGTCACGTTTAAATGACGCCGTGCCGTCAACCTCGCGGCAGCGGGGACCCAGGTTGCTTTCGAAAGGACACACCATGAGCGCCGTACTCACCGAAAAACCCGTCGTCCCGCCGCTGCATCAGGCCTCTCCCGGCCTGTGGACACTGGCCTGGCGCCGGCTGCGGCGTGACAAGGTCGGCATGGTATCGCTGGTGGTGGTGACCTTCTTCATCCTGATGATGATCGGGTCCTACTCCGGCCTGATCGCCAGGAACTGGTCGAAGGAAGTCGGCGTTTCGTATGCCAACCCGGCCTTCCTCGCCGGCGACGAGAACCTGGAAGCCGCCCGTGTGGACATCAAGGACGGGGCCTCGAAAGTGCCCTACGTGGACCTGTCGGACATCGATCCGCTGGCGCCGCGCTACAAGGAATGGGAGGAGCGCACGGCCAAGATCAAGGTGACGGAAACGCCGCGGTCGGACACGCTGATTTTCGGCGGCGACAAATGGGGCCGGGATGTGCTGCAGAAGGCCATGAAGGGCGCGGAAACGTCGATTTTCGTCGGCCTGGTGGCGGCGCTGCTGGCGACGACGATCGGCACCATCCTGGGGGCGATTTCCGGTTACATGGGCGGCAGGGTCGGCGACACGCTGGAGTGGTTCTACAACGTGTTCACCTCGATCCCCTACATCCTGCTCATCCTCGCCTTCGCCGCGGTGTTCAAGCGCGGCATCGACACCATCATCTTCATTCTCGCCTTTACCGGCTGGACCGGCATCTATCGTCTGGTGCGCGCCGAGTACATCAAGCATTCCTCGCGCGAATACGTGAAAGCCGCGCAGGCCATCGGCGCCTCGCACACCCGCCGCATGTTCGTGCACATCCTGCCCAACGTGAGCCACGTCTGCCTGGTGCAGTTGTCGCAGCATGTGGTGTCGTTCATCAAGGCCGAAGTGATCCTGTCTTTCCTGGGCCTCGGCGTGCCGGTCGATTCGGTGTCCTGGGGCACGATGCTTGCCGAAGCGCAATCCGAACTGGTCATCGGCAAGTGGTGGCAGCTGGCGGCGGCGGGTATTTCCATGGCGGTGCTGGTGACGGCGTTTTCGATGCTGACCGATTCGCTGCGCGACGCGCTCGACCCGAAGATAAAGTGACGTTCGCGCCAAAACGCGAATGTCATCCTGAGCAACGCGAAGGATCTCGTCAATCAATGAAAATGTCATCCTGAGCAACGCGAAGGATCTCGTCGCAGAACGCACCGAAGAACGCAACGAGATTCTTCCTCGCTTCGCTCCTCAGAATGACAGGTAGTTTTTTGCAGGACAACGTAATGCTGGCAGAAAGACATAACTGAAATTCATGGAAAAACTACTCGAAGTCAAAAATCTCGGCGTCAAGTTCAGGCTCGACGGCGGCACCATATTCGAAGCGGTGAAGGGCGTGTCATTTGATGTGCCGAAAAATTCCACCGTCGCGCTGGTTGGCGAATCGGGCAGCGGCAAGTCGGTGTCGGCGATGTCGATCATCCGCCTGCTGCCGCGAGAACAGGCCATTATCTCGCCTGAAAGCGAAGTGCTGTTCGAAGGCCGCGACCTGCTCAAGGAGTCCGATGGCGCCATGCGGCGGATTCGCGGCGCGCAGATTTCCGTAATCTTCCAGGAACCGATGACCTCCCTGAACCCGGTTTTCACCGTCGGCGACCAGATCGCCGAAGTGTTGCGCCTGCATATGGGCATGAGCTACGGCCAGGCGTGGAAACGCGCCGAGGAATTGATGAATGAGGTCGGTATCCCCAACCCCAAGCTGCGCATGAGGTCCTTCCCGCACGAACTCTCTGGCGGACAGCAACAGCGCGTGATGATCGCCATGGCCATCGCCTGCGAACCGAAACTGCTGATCGCGGACGAGCCGACCACCGCCCTCGACGTGACCATCCAGAAACAGATCCTCGATCTCATTGCCAATTTGCAGGCCAGGCATCACATGTCGGTGTTGTTCATCACCCACGATTTGGCAGTGGTGGGAGAAATCGCCAACCACGTGGTGGTCATGCAGAACGGCGAAATCCAGGAGAAGGGCACCGCCAGGCAGATTTTTGAAAATGCGCAGCATCCTTATACCAAGGCGCTGCTGTCGTGCCGTCCGAGCGTGGACAAGCGGCCGATGCGCCTGCCGGTGATCGACGATTTCATGAACACGGCCGGACTGCAGCCGATTCACAGGGAACAGCGCAAGCGCGGTTATGCCGACGGCGACCAGATCGTGCTTGAGGTGAGGAATCTCTCCAAGCATTTTTCGCTGAAGGAGGGACTGTTCAAGAAGCGCGATGTGCCTGCCGTCAAGGATGCCACCTTCAAGCTGGCGCGCGGCAAGACGCTGGGGCTGGTCGGCGAATCCGGCTCCGGCAAGACCACGGTGGGACTGACACTGATGCGCCTGCACGACGCCACCGGCGGCGAAGTCCTGTTCGACGGCGTGGATTTGCTGAAGCTATCGGAAAAAGACTTCATGAAATACAAGCGCCGCATCCAGATCGTGTTCCAGAATCCCTACGCGTCGCTGAATCCGCGCATGACGGTCGGCCAGATCCTGATGGAGCCGATGATCATCCACCAGATCGGCAAGGACGAGCAGGAACGCGTGCAAATGGCGATGGCCTTGCTGAAGCGCGTCGGCCTGCCCGAGGTCTCGTTCTACAAGTATCCGCACGAGTTCTCTGGCGGCCAGCGCCAGCGCATCGCCATCGCGCGCTGCCTGACCATGAAACCCGACGTGCTGATCTGCGATGAATCCGTTTCCGCGCTTGACGTCTCCGTGCAAGCGCAGGTGCTGAACCTGCTGCAAGACCTGCAGGACGAATACCAGATGAGCTACATTTTCATCTCGCACGATCTGGCGGTGGTGAAATACATCTCCGACCAGGTGATGGTGATGTCGGACGGCGATGTGATCGAAGTCGCCAATTCCGACGAGATCTACCTGAACCCGCAGCAGGAGTACACCAAGAGACTGCTGGGGTCGATTCCGAAAGGTTGGCAGGAGGCGGTGGCGGCGTAACGCCGCCTGACTCGGATCGCGCGGCAGCGCAATAATGGCTTCAGGCGTGCGGGCAGCAAAAGTTAGTGACATATTTCCACTCCTCCACAGCCAATTGTCAGCATTTCTTACAGAATAGTTTTTCCTCTTAATCAACAAGTTAGAATGATTTGCGGGCAACATTCGCGAATGTTGCGTGCATGCAAGCAAACGATTTGCGCAACAACGGCCCCATCGTCGTGAATTCTTACAACTCTTGATATGGATCACCAAACTGCGAGTCGAAACCATAGCCGTTCAATTGCAGAAAAGCGAATATTTTCAAAAAGTTAACATATTTCCGCCATGGCATGGCGCCACGATGGCACGCAATGTGCTTATGTCTCTGCAATTCGGGAATTTCCCGGAGAAATCGACTCCGCCTACTGGCATGGGCCACAAATTTAGGGGACAAACATGAATCTGAAAAAACTCGTTGTCGCAACTATTGCAGCGTGTTCACTCGGCCTCGCCGTTGGCGAAGCATCCGCACACGCTGTTTCCATCGGTTATGAAAATGCCGGCGCGAATGCAGTCACCATTTGGCTCGGCACCTACAACCACGGTACTCCTACCAATGAAGGCAGTTTGACACTTGAAGGCGTGCTGGGAACTGTTTTCGGGCCCACGACGACGGGTTTCAACTTGCTCGTTGGCTCTGGACCCTCATTCAAGCCTGCCGGGTTGGTTGACGGTGTGACAAACTGGTACGCGCCGGACCTCTTCACGAGCAACCCACTCGTTGGCACAGAAGCAGGTTTCAATGCTGCTTGCCCCGGTTGCGGCCCGGTAGACCATTGGCAGGGCGTGACTTTCACGGGTCTGTCCGCCGGAGACTATCAATTCACTTGGGTCCCTGATCCCACTCCTTCGCAAGAATGGAGCCCCCTCAATACGAACATGAATGGCGTCTTCAACCTGTCGCAGGCAGTGGTTACGGGCGTTCCGGAGCCCACCACGTTAGGGCTGTTCGGCCTCGGCCTGATGGGCCTCGGTTTTGTCCGCCGCCGCAAAGCTGCCTGAATCGATTTAAGTCGATCACTTTTAAGCCCGGCCGCGTGCCGGGCTTTTTTATGCCGTTAGCTTGCCGCCGGCCTGGCGTCATCCAGCGATATATCCACCATCAGTTCATTGGCCAGGCCTTCGAGCCCGGCGCGCAATTCGCCCTGATCGAGCGCCTGCGGCACCCGCAGCACGGCCTTCATGTGGAACATCTGCTCGCCCGACATCGCGCCGCTGACGACGTGGGTATCGAGCTTTTCGATGCTGATCTGGCGCTTCGCCAGCTGGCTGGAAATGCTGTGGATGATGCCGGGCCGATCCTGGCCGACCAGATCCAGCTTCAAGCGCTGCGTGGCAACCGGCTTGCCGGTGGCGGTGCCTTGGGTGACGCTGATGCGCAGATCGGGCGACTCGAGCGCACGCAACGCGGCGATCAGGGCATCGCACTTCTCCGGCCGCACGTCCAACTGCACGATTCCGGCGAATTGTCCGGCGAAATTGGACATCACGCTGTCCGCCCAGTTGGCGCCAAACTCGACGGCCTTGTCGGATAGTGCGCTGACGAGGCCGGGACGGTCCGGGCCAACGAGGGTCACGATGAGCGAGGTGGTCATGGCAGTTCTTCCTCCGGTCTTCCAGTCAGATAGCGGGCGATCGATCGTGTCGCCTTGATCGCCATTATGGCGCGTCGCGACGGTCAGGCGCCGATTCGAATCTTCAAGCCCGGCTGAATCACGGTGCGCGTGGACAGCTTGTTCCAGCGCATCAAGTCCTCCAGCGCGACGCCGAACTTGACGGCAATGGCAAACAGGCTGTCGCCGTTGCGTACCGTGTAGGTCCGCGGCGCGGCTTTCGCCTTGGGCGGAGAGCTTACCCGCACCAGTGCGGCGTCGGCGGGGGCCTCGCTGCCCGGCGCGAGAGCGTCGAGGCGCAACAATTGCCCGACCTGAAGGGCGTTTGCGGATAGGCGATTTTGCGACTTGATCTGCTCGACACCGACACCAAATCGCCGGGCGATGGAAAACAGCGTATCGCCGCTTTGCACCTGATAGCGGGCGGGCGGGCGTTCGCCATCCGCCACCGCCGGCGGTATAGCCATCGCGTGTGGTGCCGGCACGCCGACACTGGCCGCGGCCACGGCGGCAACTGCGGCAATAGGGGCGGCATCCCGGGTGCCGGCTTGGGGGGCGATGTCGTCGGTTCTTGCAGCCGGATTCAGTATCGCCGGCGCGGGCAGTGCCTGCATGGCCGTTTTCCGGTCGAGCGTCGCGGTAATGTTCCGCGCTTCCTTGTGCATCGGCACCATGAATGATGCCGGTTGCGTGAACTTGCCTTTCTTCTCTGGAAGGGACCCATTGGTCGCGCGCAGGTAGGAGGCGGTCAGGCCGTAACGCCGCGCCACGGTTTCAACCGATTCGCCGCGCCTGGCGTTGGCGGTCTGCCAGGACACCAACGGGCCATCGAGTGAACGATAGAGCTCCATGTTTTCGCGAAACGCATCGGCCTTGTCGGCGGGCACCAGGAAATAGCCGGTTCCGGATGCGGCAACGGGACGGTTGAACGCCGGATTGAGCGAAGCAAATTCATCTTCCGGCATTTCGGCGAGGCGAGCAGCCAGTTTGACGTCGATCTTGGCCGGCGCCGTCACCTTGCTGAAATAGGGCCGGTTTTCCACGGCTTCGAGTTCAATGCCATAGCTGCCGGGCGCCAGCACGATGTTTTTGACAGCAATCAGCTTGGGCACGTAATTGCGCGTTTCCGGCGGCAGGTTCAGGCTGAGAAAATCGGTGGGCAGGCCCTTGCGCACGTTTTTCTGGATGGCGCGAGCGACGCATCCTTCGCCGCAGTTGTAGGCCGCGAAGGCGAGTTCCCAGGAATTGAACATGCCGTACAGCTTTTGCAGGTAATCCAGCGCGGCATGGGTGGATAGCAGCACATCGCGGCGATTGTCGGCCATCCAGTCCTGCTTCAAGCCGAAGTTCTTGCCGGTGCTGGGAATGAACTGCCACATGCCCGCCGCCTTGGCGCGCGAATAGGCCTGCGGATTGAAGGCACTTTCAATGATCGGCAGCAGCGCGACCTCGGTCGGCATGCCGCGCCGCTCGACTTCCTCGACCACGTGGTAGAGATATTTTGAGCCACGATCGACAAATCGCTGAATGTAGTCCGGGCGATTGGCATACCACTGCTCGTGGTCCTGCACCAGCGGCGTGTCCAGTTCGCCCATGACGAATCCGCGGCGCACACGCTGCCAGAGATCGGCGTCACTGATGGACTTGGCCGGGATCAGTTCCACCGAGGCCGGCGGCGGCGAAGTCTCAACGACTCGTACTGCCGTCGGGTGCGTGCCGAGGGGAATTTCCGGCGGCGCCTGCGCGCCGCAGGGGGCAGCGCCCAGCAACATGCCTGCCGTAAACCAGATTCCCCCGCAAACGGTATTCAGGTTTTTGTTGAGATTCATCCTGAAAGTAATTGTTTTTGAATGGATTTAGTATGATGCAGGCATATCGGCACGTCAAGCGCGGCGAGGATCCAACTACAGTGTCAGCGCAAAGTCTTTGACCAGGCCGCCGGGCAAACGTGCCGAGCCCGTCGAGCGCTCGCCGTAGCTACCGGAATCGAGAATCAGGTCGCGCTCGGCCGTCAGCGCCAACAGATTCTCGCCAAGTACCCGGTAGGCGGAGTCGTCAAAGCGCATGACATTGAGCGGTGCCTTGATTTCGCCTTTTTCGACCCAGAACGTGGCGAAACGCGTCATGCCGGTCATCCGGCAGGCACGACGGTCCGAATAATTCAGATAGTGGAGATTGCCGATCAGGATGCCGGTGCCGAGCGTCGTGAGCACGTCGTCGCGGTGCAGGTGACCGGGTGCCATGTCGAGCGCTTCGGGCGCTTCAGCCGCGTTGGCACCGTTAGTCTCAATGGAGAATTCGCGGGCCGAACGCGGACTCACCAGTGCGCCCGCATGTTTGCCACCGTCAATCAATCTGACCGTGGCCGCCTTGATGAATCCATCCGCCTGGAAACCCGGTGCAACGCCATCGCGGGAATTTTCCTGCAGCGTCACGCCGGCATGCAGCGTGGCGGCGCCGTCTTCCAGTTTCAATAACGGGCTCTGTTTGTTGCGCTGGGCCTTGACGCCAAATGATTCCCAGCTGAGCAGCTCGAGGATTTCGTTCATGGCCGCCGGGGCCAGATAGGCGCGGTATTGTCCGGGGGCGAGTTGCTTGGGCGGCCGGGTCAGGATGGACAGTTGTTCGCTGCTGGCCGCCATTTTGCGGGCGAACTCGGCGTTGTCCCAATGGGTGCCGGCATAACTGTTTTTCACCGCCTTGTCGGCTGCGTGATACAGGCACCACTCGAGATTGAAATTGTCGACGCGGTGCCAGTTACGCTGGCCGAATGAATTGGCAAACCCCTTGTAGATTGCGCCTGCCGCGTAGAGTCCGACCAGGTCCTTGCCCTTGCCCTGGGAGAGCACCTGATCGAGCATCTCGGCGTCGGCGGCAAGCCGGGAATCGCCGACATGCTCCGTGGACTGCGGGATCTGGTTATACAGCAGGTAAGGATCTTCGGGCAGTTCGTCCAGGTCCAGGCGCAACCCTGCCAGCGCGGCCAACACCATCGCCCGATCGTTTTCCGCCTGCCCCGACAGGGTCAGGCGCGCTTCGGCGCGGCGCTGTCGCGCGATGAGCGAGAGTGTCAGGCCGATCTGCCTGATCGAACCCGCCTGGCGTGCCAGGCTCTGGTTGAAGCGCACAAAATTGGACTCCTCGGCGGACAAATAGGCGAGCCAGGTCTCTTCACGGCGGGTTTGCGTGCCGATGAAATCGGCCAACTGGTAGAAATAGGTTTGCATGGAATTTGTCGATTCAGGCTTCGGCGCCGAACACATCAATGTCGGCAAATTTGCAGGCGGGACTGGCATGGCCGACACGAATGACCTGGTTCGGTTCGCCCTTGCCGCAGAAGGGCGTTCCCATTACTTCGAGGGTCCCGGCATTGCCGACCATGGCCAGCGATCGCCAGAATGTCGCCGAAATGCCGCGGTAGTTGGGATTCTTCACAATGGCGCCCAGCTTGCCATGTTCGATCAGCTGGCCGATCTCACAGCCGAACTGGAACTTGTTGCGGGAGTCGTCGATCGACCAGGAGACGTTGGTGCGCATCAGCACGCCGCGCTCGACCGACGCGATCATATCCGCCAGGTCCGACGAACCCGGTTCGATATTCAGGTTGGCCATGCGATCGATCGGTGCGCGATTCCACGAGCACGCACGCGAATTGGCGACACCGCGAAGGTCATAGCCGGCGCCGCGCGCGCGCGCCTGGGAAATGCTGCCGCCGAGCGGCCGTTGCAGGATGCCGTTTTCGATGATCCAGGCCTTTTCGGCCCGGGTTCCGTCGTCGTCGAATGCAAAACTCGCAAACTGCTCGGCGCGGGTAGGATCGTAGGTTACATTCAGCAGTTGCGAGCCATATTGATAGGCACCAAACATGTCGAGGGTGACAAAGCTGGTGCCGGCATAGTTGCGTTCATCACCGAGAATACGGTCGAGTTCCAGCGGATGGCCGATCGATTCATGAATCTGCAGCATCATCTGGTCCGGCATCAGGATGACATCCATCTTTCCTGAAGGACAATTCGCCGCCGCGAGCAGTGCGAGCGCGTCCTCGGCGGTACGTTTGCCCGAGCCGGGAAATCCCGAGCGGGCGATGATTTCCACACCACCTTGCTGGCAAAAACCGTTGTATCGGCCGCCGAACGAGCGGGTCTGCGCCTCCCCCTGGTCAAAAGCCGTTACCGACAGCGCCGGCACCAAATAGTCGAAGTCCTGCTCGACCATACCACCGTCGGCCGTTACATAGAGCTGCCTGGTGTGCGTGGTCCAGAAGCTGGCCGACCAGTCGATGATCCGGTCGTCTATCTTGCATTCGGCGGATTCGGCACGGAGCATGTCGAATTTTTCGCGCTTGCCGGTCAACGCCGGCTGCTGCAACTGGCTGCGGTAGTGGCCCGATGCCGCCGCCATGGCGAGCGTCGAGTAGTTGATGACGCTGCGTCCGGCTGTCAGCCTGGCCCATTCATGCGCACGCGCGACGGCGGTTCGCAGGCCGGATTCGGACAGGTCGCTGGTGGCCGCATAACCGTATCCGCCCTTGTCGACGACGCTGATCATTACCCCGCGATCGACCGAGGATTGCGGGGGCTCCGCGACGTTCTGGCGGACACTGAGGAGCTCGGTGGTCTCTTCGACAAATCGAAGCGAACAGAAATCGACGGCCGGAACAACGCGCTTGAAGGTGGATTCGAATGAAGCTGTCATGAGTGGGATGCGAGATTGAATTGGGGGGAATGGCGGCGGACGGCAAGTCTTGTTGCGAGTGATGGGGGGCGGCGACCGCAATGGCAAACACCAGCACGCGTATCGCGCCGTCAGGCTGCCGGGCGGCTTGAACCAGCGGGATTTTACCATCCGGCCCCGGTCAGTTGGCCGCCAGCAGGTGAATCGGGCTATTGTTTGCGCGACGCCAAAGTGACAGCCATTGGTGCATGATAGTCTGCACGGTGTGATGGGCTCGTCGCTGTTGTCACTGATGCCGATGTGATCGCATCGCGCCACGCCGCAACCGGGTAGTGGAAAAACCTATTCCGAAACGACATCCTCTTTGACATTGCCAATGGACCCGCTGCGAAAAGAGGCACTGGAACATGTAGCGCCGGTGACACCGCTACGCTGGCGCGCGGAGCAGGCGTGGCGCCTGTATCTTGCCCGCCCCGAACTGGCCATTGTCCTTGCCGGCGAAGTGATCGCCGCCAGCGCGGCCACCAACACGCGCGAGTGCGGCTGGGCCTTTCTCGCGCGCGCACTTGCCCGGTGCCGCTCGATGGAAAGCGTGCCGAACGCGGACAAGATTCATCAAGACTTCGCGCGTGCGGCGCAGATTTTCGCGGATACCGGCGATGAGCGGGGACTGCGCCTGGCCGGCCTGTCGGCGGCGGCGATCGCGATGCGTGAAGGGCGGTGGCCGCAGGCGCTGCGGGAATTCGAAGCACTGATCGGCCGATTTGACCTGAACACGCTCGACGCCGACAACTTTTATCTGTGTTTTGGCCTTTCCACCTGCTATGTGTACCAGGGCCGCCTGGAAGAAGGCATGCGGTTCGGGTATGCGGCGCTGCATCTCGCGCAGCAACTGGAACTCATCCCGGAGATCGCGGCCGCCTCGCTGCCGTTGGGCGTGGCGCTGATGGCGGCCAAGGACAACGATGAGGCCGACAGCCTGCTTGAAACCGCTATCGCAGGCGCCGAGCAAGCCGGCAGCACGGTGCTTACCAAGACGTTACGCAATAATCGGGCTGTCGCCCTGCGGCGGCTGGGCAGGCTGGACGAGGCGCGGGCACTGGTCAATGCCGTGCTGGAGGAACCGGCGGCAATGATCGGTGGCCAGCAGTTCGCCCATTTCAATGCGGCGGAACTATTCCTCAAGCGGGCTGAATTGGGCAAGGCCGAATTCCACCTGAACGTCGCGCGGAAACTGCTTGCCGAGCAGGGCGCGCTGGGCCTGGACCTGGTCAAGATACATTTTATCGAGGGCGTCATCGCCGGCCGCCGCGGCCACCTTGGCAGCGCGTGCAAGGAATTCTCGATCGTTGACCGCATGCTGCCGGAGGTTTCGGCGCTGAGATTCAACGATCGCGCCGAGTTTTACGACGAATATGCCGACGCGCTGTCACGCGCCGGGCGCTTGGCCGAGGCGTTTGCCGCGCAGCGCAAATCGTCCGGCCAATACCGGCACAGCCTGATGGTCGTCAACCGCGTGCGCCGCTTTGCGATGCGTGTGCGCCAGGAGATCAGCCGCGTCAACGCTGACCTGGTGCGCGAGACCATCGAGCGGCGTGAACTGCAGGCCGTCAATCTCAAACTGCGCGAACAGATCGACCTCTCCATGGCCGAGGCAGAAAAACTGCGCGACCAGGCCAGCCACGATGCGCTCACCGGCATTTTCAACCGGCGCTACCTGGATGACGCGCTGCCCAGCCTGCTGCTGTTGAGCCAGCAATCGGCCACGCCGTTTGCCGTCGTGATGGTGGATCTCGACCATTTCAAACGAGTCAATGATCGCGGCGGTCACGCCATGGGCGACAAGGTGCTGGCCAGTTTTGCGCAACTGGCGCGCGAGGGCCTGCGCGGATCCGACATTGTCGGCCGTTATGGCGGCGAGGAATTTTGCCTGGCACTGATCGGTTGCGGTCCGGATGCGGCCCGGCAGCGCATTTCACTTTTACTCGATTTGTTTCGCGCGCTGGAGTTCGCGCAGGATGGCCAGCAACTGGCGAAGCTGACGTTCTCCGCCGGCATTGCGGTCTATCCCGACGACGGGATCCAGGTCCGCGAATTGATACTCAACGCAGACAAGCGCCTGCTGCGCGCCAAGCAGGCCGGGCGCGCGCAGATTCACTCGACAGACGAACCGGCGGTGATCTGAGGAGACCTTTTCGCTGCACCGGCAAGATACCCGCGCCCTGTACCTGCCCCGCGGTGACGCGCAAATGAAGACCCGCCGGCACTCACGAGCCGGCGGGTCGGGTGAAGAGCCCTTGTCCGGTTTTTGACACCAGGCAAGTCTGAGGGTCGCCTTCACTTCTGCGAATTCTGTCGAATCCACGGACGGGTCTGATTCCAGATCCCCTCACTTCTGTGCCTAGTTTCCAGTTTTACCTTTTGCTCTAAACACGCGCCCACGTTAGCACCGCGAATGGATTCGTATTTGCGTTTTGTCAAGAATCGGGCGATCAGGCCTGACGTCATTTTGCGCAATGCGCCCGCGCGCGGGACGCGCCGCGGGGTAGGCACGGCGTATGTCATGCGCCGCGCAATACAAGGTGGTGCGACCTGTTGTCCGCTTGCGAAATATCAAATTCCGCAATGCACCGGGCGATAGCATGAAATGCATGGATGCGGTGAACGTGCGAAGTGAAGTGGGGAGCGCTGCCTGGTTATCAGGGCGCGGCCACTGCCCCGCAATGGCGGGTTCGCCGGTCTGTTTTGCGACGAGAGGCCATAAAAAATGCGATCGACGGAAAATGTGGTCACCTGGATAGTGGTGGCGAATTCGGCCCGTGCGGTAGTCGTTAGCGATCAGGGCGCTCAGGGCGACCAAGGGGCCCCGGCGCCGCTGATGGTTGTGCAGGTCATCCGACATCCCGAAGGCCGCAAGGGCACGGGTGAAATAGTCACCGACCGCTCGGGGCGGGGCCAAAGCCCAACGGGAACGGGCACCACGCTGGCGCCACGCACCGATCGGCGGCAAACCTCGCGGGAAAAGTTTGCGCAGGAGTTGGCCCGGTTGCTGGAGGAGGCACGTTGCGCCAAACGGTTTGTCCGGCTGGTGGTGGTGGCCTCGAATCCATTTTACGGTGTGCTGCTTGACCACTTGGGCCCACAAGTCAGGAAGTGTGTCATCAGGACCATTGAGCGCGACTTGAGCAGCTATCCGCTCAACCAGTTGCGCAACAGGCTGGAGGCAGCATGACGTGGAAGACCGGTTCATTGCATCCGGCGGGGTACCGCAAACTCCTGCGGGAGGGTACGTGCCGAGGCAGCGGGAGTTGGCGGCCTCCCGTGGATGACGACCACAAGGATGGGCAGCCCGCCGCAACACCGGTCGGTCGGACAACGTCGCGCAACCGTAACGACGCAGCAGCCGGAAACGATGCCCCCGTGTTTACCGCAGTGCAGATCGGCCAGTTGAAAACCATTCTGTCGGAACGGGAATTGTCTTTACGGGCAAGAATGCGCCGTGCGATCCAGATGCCGGGCGAACTGCAACCAGGTTACCGGGAGACACTTGCGGCGCCGGTGTCCGCCCGATTGTTGCCGCATCCGCCGGGTGCCGCGGATGAGGAGACGCTCACCGGCATCATCAACGAATTGATTGGCATCGAGGCCGCCCGGGAAAGTCTCAAGAACAATACCTATGGTTTCTGTATTAGCTGCCATGGACCCATCAGTTTCAGCCGGTTGCTCGCACTGCCAGGTGCGCAGCGCTGCTTGCCCTGCCAGGAGTCTCGCGAAAGCGCGGACTGGATACCCACAGGCCGGATGTGCTGACGGTTCTTTTGCGTTTTCGGCCGCCATTGACGCGGACGCACAGGCGGGGCATGCCTGCAAAACGTGCATGACCTTCCGCGCCCTGAAGGCGGCATGCGCCGGATTGCGTAATGCGCGAACACTTGACAATCGTCAAGCACCATCCGGCGCATCGTCATAAATTATTGAGTCCGGCTTGGTTCAACGGTGAAGAATTCGCAGAGGAGAAGCGTATGAAGACTCATGACATGCTCGAACAGTTCACCCACGGCATGGGGGATCCGAAGCAAGTTGGCGAATGGCTCAAGACCGCATGGCCGATGCCGACGGCACCGGACGCGGCCGCCGCGCCGGCCAGGGTGTGGATCGGTTCGCTCGAATCGATGCTCAAAGGCGCGGAGGCGCTTCGGCACATGCAACTGGACGCCATCCACAGGGTCCAGGAACGCACCACGCGACTGGCCCGGTCGCTGGGGGAAGCCCAACGACCCGCCGATACCGTCACGGCCCTACAATCTTTTTCGCAAGAAAATGCCGTCGATGCCATAAAGTACTGGTCCGCCTATCGCGAAATCGTGCGAGACGCCGAAGTGCACCTGCTTCAGGCGCCCGGCCTGACAGCCGGCACCGGCAAGGCGCCATCGCGCGGCATGGCG